>NZ_JAKJJW010000003.1:0-168921 GCF_025669985.1 Brachybacterium atlanticum
TGGGGATCGATCTTCTTCGGCATGCTGTCCATCCTCTCGGACTCAAACAGCAGCGGCATCAAACCTGGGCCGATTCACTGGGGAAGGCCGCACAGCTGCCCTTCTCGTTCTGGCTCTCCGGGGCGATGCAGGGTCCCAGCCCGGTGAGCGCGCTGCTGCACTCAGCGGCGATGGTGGCCATGGGCGGCTTTCTGCTTCTGCGCATGGAGCCGTTGTTGGCTGCGACCGGGTGGGCCGGGCCAGTGGCCGCCTGGCTCGGGATGCTCACCGCGGTGCTGATGGGCATCGTGGCGCTGGCCCAGCGGGAGCTCAAACAGCTCCTGGCCGCCTCCACGGTCGCCCAGCTGGGGTTCGTCGTTCTCGCTGCCGGCGTCGGCGCGGTCAGTGGCGGCGCGGCCCATCTGGTGGCGCACGCCTCCACCAAGGCCCTGCTCTTCCTGGCTGCCGGGGCATGGTTGACGGCGGTGGGCACCGAAGAGCTCGCGAGACTACGCGGAGTGGGGCGTCGGTGGCGGGTTGTCGGGGTCTGCGCGAGCGTGGGGGCGCTGGCCCTGGCGGGGATCGCCCCGCTGTCCCTGTGGGCGACCAAGGACGCCGTGCTGGCTGCTGCGCTCGAGGCCTCCCCGTGGCTCTATGCCGCCGGGTTGCTGGCGTCCGCCCTGTCGGCCGCCTATGCCGGCAAGGCCCTGTGGGCGATCTGGCGCCGCGGGGACGGCGCGGGAGTCCGTGCGGGCGGCACCGGCCAGGTAGGGGCCCTGGAGCAGGCGCCGCTGGTCGTGCTGGCCGCCGGCGCGGCCGGGCTCGTCGTGCTGGCTCTGCCCCCGCTCAGCCGGGCCCTCGCCGAGACACTGGGCGGGCACGGCGAGGTCTCGGCCGTCGAGCTGGCTCTCTCGGCCGTGATCGCGGCCGCCGTGCTGCTGCTGATGCTGCGGCTACGCGCCCCCGAGCCGAGATGGGCCCGTGAGTGGCTGGGGCTGGAGAGGATCGCGCATGCCGTCGCCGTCCGCCCGTCCCTGTCCCTGGCGCACGCCCTGGCTCGGTTCGATGACCACGTCCTGGACCGCACCGTGATGGCCGCCGCCGGGGCGGTGCCTGTGCTAGCGCGGATCGCCGCCCGTGCCGACGACCGGATTCTCGACGCCGGGGTCGACGCCACCGCGCACGCCGCCGACGTGACCGGTCAGCTGGCGGCGAGGGTCGATGACGACGGAGTGGACCGTGGGGTGGAGATCCTCGCCGGTCGGGTCCGCCGGCTCGGGCATCTGGCCCGGATCCCGCAGACCGGAGCCATCCACCAGTACTTCCTCCAGGCCGTCGCGGTCCTCGCGATCGGCGTCGTGGCCTGGTCCGTCTATGCCGTGATGGGATGAGCATGCTGAGTCTGATCGTTTTCCTGCCCCTGGCCGCCGCCGTCGTCCTGGCGGCGATGCCGGCGATCGGCCCTGCGGTCGCCCGCTGGGCCTGGGTCGCCGTGAGCGCGGTCGAGCTGGTGCTCGTCGGAGTGCTGTGGGTCGGTTATGAGGACCCGGGGCAAAACGCACTGGCGTACGAGCAGCAGGTGCCGTGGATCCCGGGGGTGAACAGCAGCTATCACGTGGGCGTGGATGGTCTCTCGTTACCGCTGGTGGCCATGACGACGATCGTTTTCCTGGCCTGTGCCGTCTACGCCCTGCGCCAGCCCGACCGGCCCCGGATTCAGACGGCCCTGTTCCTGTTCCTGCAGGGCGTGAGTCTGGGGGTGTTCGTGGCAGCCGACCTCATCCTGTTCTTCGTGTTCTTCGATCTCTCGATCGTGGGCATGTACTTCGTGATCGCCGGATGGGGCCATGGCAACGCTGCCCGCTCGGCCCTGAAGTTCTTCCTCTACACGTTTCTGGGATCACTGGCCCTGCTGCTGGGCTTTATCGGGCTCTACGTGGCCGCCGCACCGCACACCTTCGACATCCCCGAGCTTGTCGCGGCCACCCCGCTCGATGACAGCCCGCTGACCGGGGGGCTGGTGCTGGCGGCGATCGTGGTCGGTCTCGCGGTGAAGACCCCCACCGTTCCCTT
Organism: Brachybacterium atlanticum; assembly: GCF_025669985.1. Lineage (NCBI taxonomy): Bacteria > Bacillati > Actinomycetota > Actinomycetes > Micrococcales > Dermabacteraceae > Brachybacterium > Brachybacterium atlanticum. The sequence continues at coordinate 2,053 of NZ_JAKJJW010000003.1, forward strand.
CCATACCTGGTTGCCACCGGCCCACACCGACGCCCCGGCGACCGGTTCGGCCGTGCTGGCTGCGGTGTTGCTGAAGATGGGGACCTATGGGTTCGTGCGCATCGCCATGCCGATGCTCCCGGAGGCGTGGCGGTCCTGGGCCTGGGTGATCGTGGCGATCGGTATCGTCTCGGTGCTGTACGGAGCGTTCGTGGCGCTGGCTCAGACGGACCTCAAGCGGATGGTGGCCTACACCTCCGTCAATCATATGGGCTACATCGTCCTGGCCCTGGGTGCGGCGGGTCTGGTCGCCGAGGGCGCCGAGCAGGCCCGCTCGGTGGCGGTCACCGGTGCGGTGGTGCAGATGGTCAGCCACGGGTTGATCACCGCCGCGCTGTTCCTGCTGGCGGGGGTGATGCAGGATCGGGCCGGCACCTATGACATGGGTTCCTACGGAGGCCTGGCCGGTCCCGCGCCGCGGTATGCGGCGCTGTTCGCGGTCGGTGCCTTCGCCTCCCTGGGCCTGCCCGGGTTCTCCGGATTCATCGCCGAGTTCCAGATCTTCGCCGGCAGCATCGCGGTCGCCCCGGTCACCGCCATCGCCCTCCCGGGCATCCTGGTCACGGCCGCCCTGTTCCTGCGGGCGCTGCAGCAAGTGTTCACCGGCCCCACGGAGGGCCGATCGCCCGGGTTCGCGGATCTGCGCGTCCGGGAGCTGTGGTCGGTCGGTCCGCTGCTGGCCCTGTCCGTGCTCATCGGGGTGCTGCCTCGAGTCCTGCTCGAGGTGATCGAGCCGGCCTCCGCGGCCCTGGTCTCCTTGGTCGGGAGGTAACCGGTGGAGGCCTCGATGCAGATGCGGCCCGCCCTGCTGCTGCCGGAGATCCTCGTCTTCATCGGCGGCCTGGTGGTGCTGCTGGGCGGCTCATTCCTGCCCCGCCAGCGGCAGTGGATCGCCCGCGCCGTCGCCGCGGTAGCCCTGCTCGGTGCCACGGTCGCCGCCGCCGTGGCGATGACCGGCCCCGAACAGAGCGCGTTCTCAGGCACCTTCGCTGTGGACGTCGCCACCGGAGCCGCCCGGATAATCGCGGCCCTGACGACCCTGTTGGTCCTCGGGGTGGCCTCCGGGGAACTCGCCGGCTCGCCGCGAGAGTCCGACACCTACGCGCTGCTGCTCTTCGCCACCACCGGGGTGATGGTGCTAGCCGGAACCACCGACCTGCTCGTGCTCGTAGCCGGATTCCTGCTGGTCAGCATCCCCTTGTACGGGATTATCGGCCTGACCGGCGGCCGGGCCGGGGCCGAAGCGGCGATGAAGACCTACCTCATGGGCGCGTTGTCCGGGATCCTGCTCATGCTCGGGGTCACCGTGCTCTACGCCGTGGCCGGGGGCACCGACTACGCCCTGCTGCGGGACGTGCTACCCGGGGCCCCGGCCGCAGCCGTGGGGGTCGGCGTGCTGGGCGTGCTCGCCGGGTTGCTGTTCAAGGCCGGCGGCGTGCCCCTGCACTTCTGGGTACCCGACGCCACACAGGGCACCGGCGGCACCGCCGCGACGTTCCTGACCACGGTCCCCAAGATCGGAGCGCTGGTAGCCGTCTACCGATTCGTGGCCACGATCTCCGAAGGCGACGGCTCCTGGCTGGTCGTCGCAGGCGTGCTGGCCACGACCTCCATGGTCGTGGGCAACCTTGCCGCGTACTGGCAGACCGATCCCCGCCGGCTGCTGGGCTGGTCGACCGTGGCCCAGGTCGGGTTCCTGCTCGTCCCGGTGGCCGCGGCGGGTCGCAGTGATCTGGCACTGCCCTCATTCTTGTTCTACCTCGCCGCCTATGCCCTGGCCAACGTCGCCGCCTTCGCCGTCACCGCAGCGCTGCCCCACCACCGCGAGCTGAGTGACTACCGAGGTCTGGCCCGGTCCCGCCCCGGGCTGGCCCTGGCTCTGCTCGTCGCGCTGCTGGGCCTGGTGGGCACCCCACCGCTGGCCGTGTTCGTCGGCAAGCTCACCACCGCCACCGCAGCCTGGGACGGCGGGCACGGCTGGTTGGCGCTGGTCGTGATGCTCAACAGCGTGCTCAGCCTGTTCTACTACCTGCGCTGGTTCGCGCCCGCGTTCGCCCGTCCTACCGATAACGGCGCTAGCTTCCCCCGCCCGGGCGGAGCGGCCACCTGGCCGGCAGCCACCGCCGGGGTGGCTGCCACCGCGAGCCTGGGGCTCGGCATCCTGGCCGGTTTCCTGTGGGCGGCTCTGGAAGGACCCCTGCTGTTCTAAAGACGGTGCCGGCATGGACGTCACCATCGCTGCCGTCGGCGTGATCCTCGCGTCTGACGCGCCACGCTCGGTATGGCCTCTCGGCCACTTGGGCACGGCTTATCCCAGCGCATTCTCGAGACGTTGAGCCTCTCCCGGCTTCGCCAACCCCTCGTGGCGGCACGTGTGAATCGGCTGTAAGTGTTCGTGGTGGCCGGCCCGGGGGCTGGCTGGCAGGGTTGGGGCTGGTAGTCCGGCGCCCGTCGTGACTCCTGAATCGGCTGACCCCTACGGGGTGTCATTCCCGGGATCTGTCCGGCAGGGACCGGGTGCCGGCGCCAGCCCTGGCCCACTACGATGGCTTGATCAGAAGCATGTCCACCGTCGAGATCACGATCCCGACGGCGTGGCTCATTACAGGCCCACCTCGTAGTAACTCTCATCCTGGGCCGACGCCAGCAACGACGTCCCGTCCCAGCGATTCGAGAGGAACATCGTCATGAACACGCTGCCTGCCACTGTAGGGGACATCCACCGATAAGTCGTCGGCGTCGACACCCACGCCGCAACCCACTCCTACGCGATCATCGAAGTCCCGAACGGCGCTTTCATAGATCAGAACGTCTTCCCGATCAGCCCTGCAGAGCTGCGACGCGCCCGAGACTGGATCTCACGCCGAACCGAGGGAGATCTCGACGGTGTACTGATCGTTGTGGAAGGAACTGGCTCCTACGGAGCAGTTCTCAGCGACGTGTGGCAGCGAGCGGGGTACCGAGTCGTCGAGGCACCGACCCCGCGTCCTGACGACGTACGGTCACGCCCCTGACGTCGAGGGAGACGAAAGCGGGCACTAATGGGGCAGCGGGAGCGAGAGCCTCCTGCTGCACTCGTATGGCCTTCAGCGCATCTCGGGAACGGTGAAGGCTGGGAGCAGGGTTCCGATGATGAGTTCGGCGGCGTCCTTGAGCTCGATTCGGCCGGCGGTCACCTCTTCGGCGGCAGCGTTCATGGCCAAATGGGTGACGGCGAGCAGCCAGCTGACCGGAAGCTCTGCGCGGAACACCCCTTCACGCTGTCCGCGTTCGAAGAGACCCTGCATGCGCCCCTCGGCCACCTCATGCATCTCACGGATGCGCGCTGACGGCAGTTCGCGCTGTGCCACTACGAGCACAGAGCGGACGCGTTCCAGGAGAGACCAGCTCGACGTGATGAGGGCTTCGAGCGCTGCCACTGGGTCCCCGTCGAGGGGCACGTTCCCGAGGACGTCCTCGGCCTGCTCGAGGCTGTCCGCGAGGGTCGCATCGATCAGTGCCGCACGGTTGGCGAAGTGCCCGTACAGGGTCATGCGGCCCACGCCGGCTTCGGCGGCGATGTCGGCGACGGAAGCGTCCGGGTTCTTGCGCAGCGCGACCGGCGCGGCGGCGAGGATCTTCGCCCGGTTGCGCTGTGCGTCGGCACGCTGATTGACCCCCAGACCGCTCTTGCCGCGTTCACCTGCTGCGGTCGTGCCCTTGACGTTCGGCATCTTCCACCTCTAACTCGTACGGGAATGTATGGGTTACTCTATCCGTTGTAACCCGTACACCGATGTCTGAGTTCGGTGTTGTGGGGCCCCTCCCACGGGAACGCAGTCAAGGACGGAAGGGCCAGAGGCCATGAGAACGAAGAAGCATGAGACGAACGAGGTGCGTCATGTCTGAGTCAGATGCACCTGTGCCCCAGACGGGGGTGAAGCAGTGGTGGGGTCTTGCGGTACTCGTGATCCCCTCAACGCTGCTGTTCATGATGTTGACGATCCTGTTCCTCGCGGCCCCGAACATGGCCGCGGACCTGAGCCCGACGAGCGCACAGCTGCTATGGATCCTCGACATCTACGGGTTCGTGATGGCCGGGTTCCTCGTCGCGATGGGCGTCCTCGGCGACCGCGTCGGCAAGCGCCGGCTCATGGTGATTGGCGCCATCGTGTTCGGGATCGTCTCGATCGCCGCGGCGCTGACGACGAGCCCAGAGCTGATGATCCTCTGGCGAGCCGTTCTCGGGCTCGGAGGAGCCATGATGCTCCCCTCCACCCTCGGGCTGATCTTCGTACTGTTCGCCGACCCGAAGGCCCGCGGCATCGCGGTCGGGGTGTGGGCCGGCGGCATCTCCGCAGGCGTCGCGCTCGGCCCCCTGCTCAGCGGGCTCCTGCTCGAGGCGTTCGGCTGGCAGTCGACCTTCCTGGTCGCCGTCCCGGTGATGGCGCTGGTCGCGATCGGTGCCCCGCTGCTACTACCTGAGCACAAGGACCGTACTGCGAAGATCGACCTGTTCAGCGCACTACTTCTCGTCACTTCGCTACTCGGGATCATCTACAGCGTCAAGCGCTTCGCTACCCAGGAGCCGGTCGGACCGACGATCGGACTGCTGGTCGCCGGAGCGCTGATCGGTCTATGGTTCGTGATCCGGCAGCTGCGGGCCACACACCCTCTACTGGATGTGCGACTGTTCGCCAACCGCACCGTCAGCGGAGCGCTCACCGTTTTCCTCCTGTCGGCTGCGGCATTGGGAGGGGTGTACTCCCTGTTCACCCAGTACCTGCAACAGGTTCAGGGGCTCTCACCGATGCAGGCGGGGCTGTCGATCATCCCCGCCGCGGCGGTCCTCATCGTCGTCTCCACCCTCTCCCCGATGCTGGCCCGGAAATTCCGTCCTGGCAACGTGATCGCGCTCGGCCTGCTCACGCAGGTCGTCGGCTACGCACTGTTCACCCAGCTCGATGCCGGCACCGGTCTCGCACTCGTGATCGCGAGCTTCGTGATCACGTACCCGGGGGTTGCGCCCTCGATGGCGCTGACGACGGAACTGGTCGTCAGCTCGGTCCCGCCGGAGAAGGCCGGCGGCGCCTCCGGCTTGGCGACCACAGTGAACGACTTGGGCATCTCCCTCGGGGTGGCGGTCATCGGCAGCATTGGCATCGCCACCTACCGCGGCCAGATCACCGACACCATGCCCGACGGCATGCCAACAGAAGCAGCAGCCGCCGCGGAGACCGGCATCGACGGAGCCCTCGCCACCGCGGAACAGCTGCCCGACACGGTCGGCGCAGCTCTGACCACCGCGGCGCAACAGGCGTTCACCAGCGGGCTGAACACCGCCGGCATGGCCTCCGCCGTCATCGCCGCTCTCGCCGCACTCATTGCCGCTACGCGGTTGCGCCATATCCGACCCACCGGCGAGTCCGCTTCCGAATCGAGGTCCTCCGAGGAATCCGTGCGGTGAGTGGAGCCGGCGAGCCGATGCCCGGCACTCGTAGCCACGGGGCTTGCGTGGTACCGGGAGGGGGTATAGCCTCAATCCTGGAACGATACCCCGTGGGGGTATATAAACTGAGAGGAGCACGACCATGACGACGAACGAGTACCAGGTGACCGGAATGACCTGTGGACACTGCGAGATGTCCGTCCGCGAGGAGGTCGACGAGCTCTCCGGGGTGACTGACATTCAGGTCAGCGCCCAGACGGGTCGCCTCGTCGTCACCTCCGAGGAGCCCCTCGACGACGCACAGGTCCTCACCGCGGTCGAGGAGGCCGGCTACTCGGCGGTCAAGACCCGATGAATGCGGCGGGACGACTGATCGCCTACGGCGCTGCTCTCGCAGTGACCTTCGGCGGCGCATTCGTCGCAGCCGGCGCCGTCGTCCCGGACCGGGTCGTCGAGAGATGGTCGGCGCAGGCAGCCGACACCTCGCACGACGATCCCGACCACGGTGGAGGCGCGGATGCGCAGCCCGAGGCCGCACCGCAGAAGGGAGTATCGATGTCCTCGCAGGGCTATGTGCTGTCTGAGGTCTCCGCTCCGCAGTCCGCGGCGGAGTCCGGAGAGCTCGTCTACACGATCACCGGCCCCGACGGGAGCCCCCTCACGGAGTATCAGGAGGCACACGAGAAGGAGATGCACCTGATCGTGGTCCGCACCGACGGCACCCAATACCGCCATGTACACCCGGAGCTGGACCCGTCCACCGGGAGCTGGTCCCTGCCCTGGCAGTGGGAGGAAGCCGGTACGTACAAGATCTATGCCGACTTCGCCGCCACCGGCGATGGCGAGGACACCCTGACGCTGTCGCGGACCGTTGACGTGGCCGGCGAACTCTCGCCGGTCACCGACCATCCCCTCTCTACGAAGGACGAGGTCGACGGATTCGACGTGACGCTGGAAGGGGACCTGACTACCGGGACCTCCAGCGACCTCACGCTGAGCGTCACCCAGGACGGCGCCCCCGTGACCACCTTGGAGCCCTACCTCGGCGCCTTCGGCCACCTCGTTGCTCTGCGCGAGGGCGATATGGAGTACCTCCACGTCCACGCCGAGGGCGAGGACCCGGCTGGCGGGGAGACCTCCGGCCCGGAGATCTCCTTCATGGCGGAGGCCCCCACGGCCAGCCGCTATTACCTCTACCTGGACTTCCAGATCAACGGCGAGGTGCACACCGCGCAGTTCGTCGTGGAAGCGGAGCAGGGCACCGAGAACGAGAGCGCCGATGCGCACCCGGATGGTCACTGAACCCATGGGGCTGGATCGACCGTCAAGACAGACCGGAAAGGATCTGCAGTGAACCCCGAAACACCGCTCATCGCGGAGACCGGCATCGAGCTGGAAATCGGTGGCATGACGTGCGCATCCTGCGCGAACCGTATCGAGCGGAAGCTCAACAAGCTCGACGGCATCACCGCGACCGTCAACTACGCCACCGAGAAGGCCAAGGTGACGGCACCAGAGGGCTACGATCCGCAGCTGCTCGTCAGTGAAGTCGAAAAGACCGGATACACCGCCGCGCTGCCCAAGCCCGCCACCCGCAAGGACTCAGCGAGTACGCCTGGGGACGATCAAGAGGGCTACGACCCGGAGCTGACCTCTCTGCGCCACCGGCTGATCGGTGCGGTCGTGCTGACCGTCCCGGTCATCGCGATGGCAATGATCCCCGCTATTCAGTTCCCCTACTGGCAGTGGCTCTCGCTCGCACTCGCGGCCCCGGTCATCGTGTGGGGCGCCTGGCCCTTCCACAAGGCGGCCTGGACGAACCTCAAGCAGGGCGCAGCCACGATGGACACGCTCATCTCGATGGGCACCTCCGCCGCCTTGCTGTGGTCCCTGTACGCACTGTTCTTCGGAACCGCCGGCACCCCAGGCATGACTCATCCCTTCGAGCTGACGATCGCACCCTCCGACGGGGCAGCGAACATCTACCTCGAGGTCGGCGCGGGCGTCACGATGTTCATCCTGGCCGGCCGCTACTTCGAGAAGCGATCCAAGCGCCAGGCCGGCGCCGCCTTGCGCGCCCTACTCGAGCTCGGCGCGAAAGAAGTCTCCGTGCTGCGAGAAGGCCGAGAACAGAAGATCGCCATCGACGACCTCGTAGAGGGTGACGACTTCATCGTCCGCCCCGGCGAGAAGATCGCCACCGACGGCACCGTCGTCTCCGGCACCTCAGCGGTCGACGCCTCCATGCTCACCGGGGAGTCGGTCCCCGTCGAGGTGGGTGAGGGGGACGCCGTCACCGGCGCCACCGTCAACGCCGGCGGGCGGCTCGTGGTCCGTGCTACGCGCATCGGCTCCGACACCCAGCTGGCCCAGATGGCGAAGCTCGTCGAGGATGCCCAGACCGGCAAGGCCGAGGTCCAACGACTGGCCGACCGCATCTCGGGGATCTTCGTGCCGATCGTCATCCTGGTCGCCGCGCTGGCCCTCGGGGCGTGGCTTGGCGCCGGGTTCCCCGTCACCGCAGCCTTCACCGCCGCCGTCGCCGTTCTCGTGATCGCCTGCCCCTGCGCGCTGGGTCTGGCGACTCCGACCGCGCTGCTGGTGGGCACCGGCCGCGGAGCTCAGATGGGGGTGCTCATCAAGGGCCCCGAGGTGCTCGAGTCCACCCGTAAGGTCGACACCGTGGTGCTGGACAAGACCGGTACCGTCACCACCGGCAAGATGACCCTCACCGATGTCGTCACCGATGAAGGCACCGATCGCGCCGAGCTGCTGCGCCTGGCCGGCGCCGTCGAGGACTCCTCCGAGCACCCGATCGCCCAAGCGATCGCCAAGGGCGCCACCCAGGAGGTCGGCGAACTCCCGACACTCTCGGACTTCACCAACCTCGAGGGCAAGGGTGTGCGCGGCACCGTCGAAGGACGGGCTGTCGTCGTCGGCCGCGAGAGCCTCCTCGCCGAGACGCAGATGGCCCTGAGCCCCGCGGTCGCCGCGGCCAAGGCAGAGGCCGAAGAACAGGGCAAGACCGTCGTCGCCATCGGCTGGGACGGAATCGCCCGGGGAATCCTGGTGGTCGCCGACACGGTCAAACCCACCAGCGCTGAGGCCGTTGCCGAGATGAAAGCGCTGGGGCTGACCCCGGTGCTGCTGACCGGTGACAACGAGGCCGTGGCTCGCCAGATCGCCGCCGAGGTCGGCATCGACGAGGTCATTGCCGAAGTCCTGCCGTCGGAGAAGGTCGATGTAGTCTCCCGCCTCCAGCGCGAGGGCCGCACCGTCGCAATGGTGGGCGACGGCGTCAACGACGCCCCCGCCCTTGCCCAGGCCGACCTGGGACTGGCGATGGGCACCGGCACCGACGTCGCGATCGAGGCCAGCGACATCACCCTGGTACGTGGCGACCTCCGCAGCGCCGTCGATGCCATCCGCCTGTCCCGCAAGACGCTCTCGACCATCAAAACCAACCTGTTCTGGGCCTTCGCCTACAACACGGCCGCGATCCCGATCGCCGCACTCGGCATGCTCAACCCCATGCTCGCCGGCGCCGCGATGGCCTTCTCCAGCGTCTTCGTAGTGGGCAACAGCCTGCGCCTGCGCGGCTTCACCTCCATCGCGAAGAACTGACCCCTCCCCGCACGAAACCCCTATGGAAGGAATCCCATGAACGACACGACCGACCAGACCTCCAGCTGCTGCGGCCACACCCCCCACTCCCCCGTCGAGCCCGAAGGGCGCCCGAACCTGATGGGCGCCACGGAGGACGACATGGCCACCTGTCCGGTGATGGAAGGCAGGCCCGTCGTCAAGAGCACCGCCGAGGCCGCGGGCCTGTTCCGCGACTACGAGGGCACCCGCTACTGGCTGTGCTGCGCCGGGTGCGGACCCCTGTTCGACGCCGACCCACAGAAGTACGCCGCCGCCTGAGCACCACCGCTGATTCGGGGGGCGCGCTGCAAGCCAGTGCGCCCCCCTCGCCATTCGGATCGGAGTTCGACCATGTCCCGCTCGACACGCATTCTCGTCATCGGTGCAGGAGCAGCGGGGTCGGCCGCCATTCGTGAACTCGCCCAGCACGAAGAGATCAGCCCGACCGCGATCATCGAGACGGAGGTGGCGCCGTACAACCGCACGCTAATCAATAAGGCAGTCGCGACCGGCTTGCTCGACGCCTACCAAGCACATCTTCCGGCCCTGCCCGTCCCTTCAATCCGCGATAGCGTCCACGCCGTCGATCCTCTCGAGCAGACTCTCCGCCTCCGCTCCGGCGCCCGCCTGGACTATGACGCGCTCATCGTTGCCACGGGAAGCGCGCCACACTCCCTCCCTCCGAACACCACCAGCCCCGCCGCCCTGGACAGCGGACGGGTGACGCATCTGCACTCCCTCGACGATGCGCTCCGTGTGCGGGCCGTCCTCGAGCGCACGCGCTCTCCACGGGTTCTCATCTACGGGGCCGGAATGATTGGAGCCGAGACCGCCGGGATCCTCCGCGACGCTGGATGCAGGGTCACGCTCGCTGCCTCTTCACCCATCCCAGGGGTCAGCGCCTTCGGCTCCCAGGTCGCAGGACAGCTTTCCCAGGCACATCGGGTCACTGTCGACACGCACTTCGGTCACGCGCTGACGCGACTTGATCTCGTCGAGAGCGAGCTGCACGCCGCGTTCACCGACGGCCGTGTCATCGCCGCGGACCTGGCCATCTCCGCCCTTGGCACGCGCCCGCTCTCCCCCTCCCCATGGGGCGGAGCGATCGCTGTCGACTCTCGGCTGCGCAGTCGTGACCACGAGAACGTCTACGCCGCAGGAGGCGTCGCGGTCCACGAGACTGACGGCACGACCTGGCGCATCGATCATTGGAGCGACGCCGAGGCACAGGGCGCGCACGCCGCACGCAGCGTCCTTTCCTCGCTCGGACACGCGGACGCACCCGAACCCTACCGACCCTGCGCCCTCTACAGCGCACAGATCCACCAGCACCTCTACGTCGCTGCTGGACGTACAGGCCGATTCGGGACGACGCGCGCCCTCTCTACCTCTCCCCTCGTCCTCACCCACGGGCGAGCGGACCGGCTCGTCGGAGTCAGCGGCTTGGACGCCGGTCCCGACGTGATGGCTCTCGTGCCGCGCCTCCACACCTCGATCACGCCGATGCTGACAGCGGAATCCAACCCCTCGACAGATACCCCGTAGGGGTATATGGTCGAGTGTATGAACGCTGGCAATCCCCCACACCGTCACGACCACGGAGAACCCGGCATGCAGCACTCTCATCCTTCCCCCACGCCTCATGGCGCGCACACCGGTATTGCTGAGCACGACGCACCCGAGGCGCATCACGACCACGGAACTCACGGAGATCACGAGGACCACTCGGGACACGAGGGTCACTCAGGGCACGGGGGCCACGCCGGTCACGGGGACCACGTCGCACAGTTCCGGCGGCTGTTCTGGATCAATCTGATCATCGCCGTTCCGGTTGTCGCATTCTCGCCGATGTTCGCGATGCTGCTCGGGTACAGCGTTCCCGAGTTCCCCGGCGCTCTATGGATCGCCCCGGTTCTCGGCACCGTCATGTACGTCTGGGGCGGCCGCCCGTTCCTCACCGGTGCCGTCTCCGAGATCCGCTCTCGTCAGCCCGGGATGATGCTCCTGATCGGGCTCGCGATCACGGTCGCGTTCATCGCCTCTTGGGGTGCGACTCTCGGGATCCTCGACCACCAGCTGGAATTCTGGTGGGAGCTCGCCCTGCTGATCGTGATCATGCTGCTGGGCCACTGGGTCGAGATGCGCTCCCTCGCCCAGACGACGTCCGCGCTCGACTCCCTGGCCGCACTGCTGCCGGACATGGCAGAACGCATCGAAGGCGACGAACTCGTGAGCGTCTCGCCCACCGAACTGCAGCACGGAGACCTGGTCCTGGTGCGCCCGGGGGCGAGCGTCCCGGCCGACGGCACGATCCGGGAAGGCCGCGCCGACGTGGACGAGTCCATGGTCACCGGCGAGTCCCGCCCAGTGACGCGCTCCACCGGAGACTCTGTCGTGGCTGGCACCGTCGCCACCGATTCCAGTCTCCGCATCGAAGTCACCGCCACGGGCGACGACACCGCCCTCGCCGGTATCCAGCGCCTGGTGACCGAAGCGCAGAACTCCTCTTCCCGGGCACAGCGCATCGCGGATACCGCCGCGGCGTGGCTTTTCTGGTTCGCTCTCGGTGCCGCTGCGATCACCGCGATCACCTGGTCTCTGCTCGGCATGCCCGATGACGCCGTGGTGCGCACGGTGACGGTCCTGGTCATCGCCTGCCCCCATGCGCTGGGGCTCGCGATCCCGCTGGTCGTCTCGATCGCGACGGAGCGGGCTGCCCGCGGCGGTGTCCTGGTGAAGGACCGTCTGGCCCTGGAGGCCATGCGCACCGTTGACGCCGTCCTGTTCGACAAGACCGGCACCCTGACCAAGGGTGAGCCCGTCCTCGCCGAGATCATCACCCGCGGTGCGGACGAGACCGAGGTGCTGGCCCTGGCAGCTGCCGCCGAGGCGGAGAGCGAGCACCCGCTCGCCCGCGCCATCGTCGCCAAGGCACAGGCCGAGGGAGCGCAGATTCCTGCGGGCTCTGACGTCAGCTCCACCCCGGCACTGGGCGTGAGTGCCCAGGTCGATGGGCACGAGATCCGCGTGGGCGGTCCTCGACTGCTCGAGGAGACCGGAGTGAGCGAAGTCGACGAGGCTGAGGCCTGGCGCCAGGAGGGCGCGATCATCCTCCACGTCCTCCGCGACGACGAGGTGATCGGCGGTCTCAAGCTCACCGATGAGGTGCGCCCCGAATCTCGCGACGCCATCGATGCCCTGCACAGTTTGGGCGTCGAGGTCGTCATGATCACCGGCGACGCCGAGGCGGTCGCGAACAGCGTCGGCCGCGAGCTCGGCATCGACCGCGTCTTCGCCGGGGTGCGACCCGAGGACAAGTCCTCGAAGGTCGCCCAGCTCCAGAAAGAGGGCAAGAAGGTCGCGATGGTCGGAGACGGCGTCAACGACGCCCCTGCCCTCGCCCAGGCCGATGTCGGCATCGCCATCGGCGCCGGCACCGACGTCGCAATCGCTTCCGCCGGGGTCGTGCTCGCCAGCTCCGATCCACGCTCGGTGCTCTCGGTCATCGAGCTCTCCCGCGCCGCCTACCGAAAGATGAAGCAGAATCTCTGGTGGGCAGCCGGCTACAACCTGATCTCCGTGCCACTCGCGGCCGGAATCCTCGCCCCCATCGGATTCGTCCTTCCGATGTCCGTCGGAGCGATCCTCATGTCCCTGTCCACCATCGTCGTCGCCCTGAACGCCCAGCTCCTGCGACGCCTCGACCTCCGACCGGAAGCGACCGTCGCCGCCGTCCGGGCTCGCCACTGACCCTCCCTCACCGAATGGGATCACTCATGAACACTGCACCTGAACCCACCGAGGAACAGGCCTGCCACAGCGGACCCCACGGCTACATCCAGGACAAACCCCGCTACCTCAACCGCCTCAAGCGCATCGAAGGCCAAGCCCGCGGGATCTCCCGGATGATCGATGAAGATGTCTACTGCATCGACATCCTCACCCAGATCTCCGCTCTGAACAGCGCGCTCGAGAACGTTGCACTGGGACTGCTCGACGACCACCTCCGTCACTGCGTCCTCGATGCCGCTCGCGAAGGCGGAGATGAGGCCGAGAAAAAGCTGAAGGAGGCTTCAGACGCAGTACGGCGCCTCGTCAAGTCTTGAACCATTCCGCCACCACCGACAACCCATCGATCACCGGCACAGCCTTAGATTCGGCCAGGTTGCCCTCGGGCACCACTCACCGCCTTGAGGAATCCGACAACTTCATGAGAATTCGAGCAGGCAACCTCCTTGTCGCGCCGCAGTTCACGGCGTCGCACCCCTGACAGGTCGCGCGAGAACCTACAGGCGTTCTGCATCACAGCGCCCTCGACCTCGGCCGCTTTCCGGGACGGCGCCTCCAGCGTCTCGCCGCCGCGCTCGCCGGCCGCCGGGGACCGCGCCCCCGCCGCAGGTCAGGACCGACGTGACCGAGACTCCGCGGCCGTCTCGGTCCGGCCCCTCGCCGACGCCCCCGGGACCGCGTCGCCCATGGCTCCCAGCGAGCTCCCCGACACCCTCCCGGCAGATCACGGAAAGGTGACAGCGGCTCTACAGCCTGCGCTTCTAGCTTTCCGGCTCCACACCAGGAGACCGAGAGGACCCGTCATGGACACCACCGACCCCCGCCGCGTCGGCCGCCCCTATCCCGAGGCGCGCGAGCACACCGTCGCACATAACTCCGCCGGAGCGGTCCCCTCGGGCACCGCACCGCGCAACAGCTTCGAGGGCCGGCCCCTCCACCACCCGGCCGAGGATGTCGAGGACCAGGGCCTCGCCTTCGACGTCGGCACTCTGGTCTCCCGCCGCGGCGCGCTCGGCGTGCTCGGCGCGGGCAGCGTCACCGCCGTCCTCGCCGCCTGCACCGGCGGCTCCGCCTCCACCACCGGCGCCGCGAGCGATGGGGGAGGGGCGAGCGATGCCGGCGACTCCGGCGCTTCCTCCGAGCTCACTGAGATACCCGGCGAGACCGCCGGCCCCTACCCGGGCGACGGCTCCAACGGCGCCGACGTGCTCGAGACCAGCGGCGTGGAGCGCTCCGACATCCGCTCCTCCATCGACTCGGACACCACCGCCGAGGGCGTCCCCCTCGACATCACCATGACCATCATCGACATGGCCGGCGGCGACGTGCCGATGGAGGGCGCGGCCGTGTACCTGTGGCAGTGCGACGCCGCCGGGCAGTACTCGATGTACTCCGAGGGCGTGGAGGAGGAGACCTACCTGCGCGGCGTGCAGATCGCCGACGCGCAGGGCAAGGTCACCTTCACCTCCATCTTCCCCGGCTGCTACGCCGGCCGCTGGCCCCACCTCCACTTCGAGGTGTTCCCCGACACGGAGTCGATCGTCGACGCGTCCAACGCGATCCTCACCTCGCAGATCGCGCTGCCCCAGACGGAGGCGGACGGCGTCTACGAGCTCACCGAGTACGCGGGCAGCGCCGAGAACCTCTCCCAGCTCACCCTCGAGACCGACGGGATCTTCTCCGACGGCTACGAGCAGCAGCTCGCGGCCCTCTCCGGCGACCTCGATTCCGGCTACTCCTTCGCCATCGACGTCCCGATCGACACCACCACCGAGCCCGAGGCCGGCGGGATGGGCGGCGGCATGGGCGGTGCGGGCGGCCAGCCGCCGGCCGATGGAGAGGGCGGTCCCGGCGGTGAGGGCGGCACCCCGCCCGAGGGTGCGCCGGGCGAGGGCGGCGAACCCCCGGCGGATGCGCCGTCCGACGGCGGCGGAGACACGCAGGGCTGATCCGGCGACCTGCACGGCCCGGCGATCGCGCGGCCCGGCGCAGAGCTGACGCGGCATCGGCAGAGCTGATGCGTGCGGGCGGATCCGACGCCGGGAGGGGGATCAGCAGAAAGGGGACTCCAGCGGCACACGGCGGAGCTCAGCGCCGCGCCGTGCCGCGGGAGTCCCCTTTCTGCAGGTGCCGCCCCAGCCGGCACCGCCTCAGAAGAAGGGGAGTTGGCCGAGGATCATCCAGCCGCCGTTCACGATGATCCCGATGACGGCCAGGAACACCAGGGCAAAGCCGATCCGCATCACGGGGCCCCTTGCGGAGATGCCGCGCCCGTTCCGCGGGGCGATGAAGCGCTCGGGCCGGTCGCGGTCGTGGAGCACGGTCACGCTCATCCCGCTGCGATCCACGGTTCCGATGTCGCTGACCACCGGGTTCGCGCGGACCGTCTGCCCGCGGTCGGTCGTGAACTCGATCGTCTCGACGACCCGGCTGGAGCGGTCCTCCCGGGTGCCGCTGTAGTGCACGTGCGAGGAGATCACCCGCCCCTCGGTCCGGATGCCGCTCGAGGCCAGACGCCGCGTCCGCAGCAGGTCACGCACGGCCGAGAACATCATCCACAGCGCCACCAGCACCAGCAGCAGCGCGACCAGCCCGAAGACCGCTCCGAACGCGCCGAAGCCCATGCGCACCCCCCATGGTTCCCCCTTGCTCTCACCCGTCGGCCCCCGCCGACGTGTCCCTCCGACCGAGCGTACCGGGCACGGTGCGGCGCGGGACGGCGAGGGCTAGAGTCGGGACGGAGCATCCGCCCGCGGGAAGGACCCTCATGCGACGCAGCATCGTCAACGACCCCGACCAGCTCGTCCCCGAGGCGCTGGAGGGCTTCGTCCTCAGCCATCCGGGACGCCTCGCCCTCGACGCCGAGCACCGCTTCGTCCGACGTGCCGAGCCCGCGAGGGGCAAGGTCGGCCTCGTCTCCGGCGGCGGCTCCGGCCACGAGCCGCTGCACGCCGGCTTCGTCGGCCCCGGGATGCTCGATGTCGCGGTCGCCGGCGCCGTGTTCGCGAGCCCGACCGCGCTGCAGGTCCTCGAGGCGACCAAGGCCGCGGACTCCGGCCGCGGCGTCGTCCAGATCGTCAAGAACTACACCGGCGACGTGCTGAACTTCCGCATCGCCGGCGAGATCAGCGGCGACGACCAGGTCGAGACCGAGATCGTGCTGGTGGACGACGACCTCGCCACCGACACGGCGGACGGGGGAGGCCCGGGCCGCCGCGGCACCGCCGCCACCGTGATCGTCGAGAAGGTGTGCGGAGCCGCCGCCGAGGAGGGCCAGGACCTCGCCGCGGTCGCAGGCGTCGGCCGACGCGTCGCCGCCTCCGCCCGCACCATGAGCCTCGCACTGACCGCCGGAACCCACCCCGGCGACGAGGAGCCGCAGTTCACGCTCGGCGACGACGAGGTCGAGCTCGGGGTCGGCATCCACGGCGAGCGCGCCGCCCGGCGGGTTCCCTTCACCAGCGCCGACGGACTCACCGACCTGCTGCTGGACCCACTGCTGGAGGAGCTCGGCCTCGAGCGGGGCACCGAGGTGCTCGCGATCGTGGGCGGCCTCGGCGGCACCTACCCGCTCGAGCTGAACCTCGTCGCCCGCCGCCTCCACCACCGTCTCGACGACGCCGGCCTCGCCGTCGGCCGCAGCCTCGTCGGCTCCTACGTGACCAGCCTCGACATGCACGGCATCTCGTTGACGCTGATGCCGCTGGACGAGGAGCTGCGCCGTCTGTGGGACGCGCCCGTCCAGACCCCTGCCCTGACCTGGTGAGGAGCACTCCGATGACCGACCATGCCCTGCCCGACGACTTCGGCCGTCTCGTCGTCACGACCCTGCGCGAGACCCTCGAGGACGCCGCGCCCGCGCTCGGCGACCTCGACCGCCGCGCCGGAGACGGCGACTTCGGCGACAACGTCCGCACCGCCATGAAGAACCTCGGCCGCGAGCTCGAGGGCGGCGAGCCCGCCGACTACCGCGGCTGGGTCACCGCCATGTCCCGCGCCTGGCTCGGCGTGGGCGGCACCTCCGGACCCCTGTTCGGCATGTTCTACCGCGACCTCGCCAAGGCCGCCGGCGACGGCGAGGTCCCGGACCTCGCCGCGCTCGCCGAGGCGCTGGAGGCCGGGCAGGCCGTGATCCAGAAGTACGGCGAGGCCGAGGTGGGGGACCGCACCATGGTCGACGCGCTCGCCCCGGCCGTCGCCGCGCTGCGCGAGGCTGCCGGCTCCGGGGCCGACGCCGCGCACGCGCTCGGCGCCGCCGAGAAGGCCGCGATCGACGCCGCGAAGGGCACCGCCGAGCTCACCGCCCGCCGCGGCCGCGCCAGCTACGTCGGCGACAGCGCGAAAGGCGTCATGGATCCCGGCGCCTGCTCGATGGCGCTGGTGATCGGCGCGCTGCGCGCCGCGGTCGGGGCCGACGGGGGAGAGGTCCGCGCCGACTGGATCGGGTGAGGCCGGCGCATCGTCTCGTGCCTTACCGAGGAGCCCCGCACGGCGGGAAGGGATGGCGGGCGGCGCCGGCGCGCTTCGGGACATCTCGAGGATCTCCTGGATGAGGATCTCGTTCCGCAGGACTGTGGATGACGGCTCCGGACACCTCGCGCCCCGCAGACTCGCCCGCTGGTAGGTTCGCTCTTCGTGTCCGATCTCGCCGCCCTGCTCCCCGATCTGAGCACCAGCTCCTGGCTGCTGGTGGTGCTCGGCGCGCTCATCGTCGGCTTCTCCAAGACCGCGCTGCCCGGCGCAGCGACCCTCGCCGCGGGCGCGTTCGCGCTGGCCATGCCCGCGAAGGAGTCCACCGCCGCGCTCCTGCTGCTGCTGATCCTCGGCGACATGACCGCGCTGTGGGTCTACCGGCGGGAGCCGGACTGGCGCACCCTCGTGCGCCTCCTACCCAGCGCCATGGTCGGCGTGATCATCGGCGTGTTCTTCTTCGCCGCGGTCGACGACACCACCGTGCGCGTCACCATCGGCGTGATCCTGCTGGCGCTGGTCACCCTCACCCTCGTCCGCCGCGCCCAGGCCGCGCGCCGCACCGCGGCGGAGTCGGAGGCGTCGGACCACTCTTCTGCCCCCGGGCCCGCGACCCGCGCCGAGTCCGAAAGCGGCAGCCGCAAGGGCGCCGCCGCGACCGCGCAGGGCGTCGGCTACGGCCTGCTCGGCGGCTTCACCACCATGGTCGCCAACGCCGCCGGGCCCGTCATGTCGCTGTACCTGCTGATGATGCGGATGCCGGTGCTGACCTTCCTGGGCACCTCGGCGTGGTTCTTCGCCGTGATCAACCTGTTCAAGCTGCCCTTCTCCGCGGGGCTGGGCCTGTTCACCGCCGAGACCCTCGCGATGGACGTGCTGCTCGTGCCGGTCGTGCTGCTGGCCGCCTTCGTGGGAGCGAAGGTCGCCCGCCGCATCTCCCAGTCGGTCTTCGACAAGCTGGTGCTGGGCCTGACGGTGCTCGCCGCGATCGGCCTGCTCATCCCCTGAGCGGGGCCCGGCCGCTCGCGGAAGCCCGGCCCTCACGGGATCTCGTCGGCCGTCAGGCCGGCGGTGAAGCCCCACTCCCGCAGGTCCTCGTCGCTCGCCGCGAAGAGCACCTCCCGCACCTCGACCCGCCGCGGCTCCCCGCCGTGCTCCTCGAGCTCCGCCGTCCACACCGGCTCCTCGCGGTCGAAGTAGAGCGTCGCGGTGGTTTGGTCCAGCAGCAGCGCCGAGCCCGTGCCGCAGTGGAGCCAGGACTGCCGGCCCGCGCGGTGCTCGAGGTCGTCGCGCAGCACGGCTCCGCACTGCGTCCCGTCGGCCAGCACCACGACCAGCGGGTTCGGCATCTCCGACGCGTGGGAGGTGAAGCCGACGAGCATCGAGGAGCGGTTCCGGGCCGCGGAGCGGGTGAGCGGATCACGCACGCACAGCGCCTCCCCGGCCTGCCCTCCCTCGACGGCGCGGCAGACCAGCAGGCGCTTGTCCGCGCTGCCACAGCGGAAGTAGTCCTCGCCGACCGCCCAGTCCGTCGCCCGCGGCAGGCTGCCCGCGCAGGCGTTCCCGGGAAGGTCGACGATCTCCCAGTCCTCGTCAGGCCAGATCCTGGCCACCCGGGTGCGGGTCAGCGGCGGGTCCTCCGCGGAGGTCCTCCCGCTCACGGCGGGGTCCTCATGCTGTCCGGCCGACGGGGTCGTCGGGGACGGGTCGGGGGCGAGCGGCACCTCCTGGGGCGCGTCCTGGCGGACGGCGATCGTCGCCGGGGCGGACGTGGACTCGGTCGCCTCCGGGGCCGCAGGCCCCGCGACGCACCCTGTGAGCACGGCCCCCAGCAGCAGCGCACCGCTCAGCGCGAGGGCGCGCCCGGCGGCGGCAGGGTGCCTGGCGGCGGCGAGGAGCCGGGGCGCGGCCGGACGTCGGGACGCGGCGGGGGACGGCGAGGAGCGGCGCGGGGTCATGACGCAACGAGTCCGTTCGAAGGGTCCGCTCCCTCGGGGAGGGGCGATCCGCTGCCCGCCCCCGGGGATCACTGCCAGGATAGAGCGCGCACGCCGCAGGACACAGGGGTCCTACCGCTCGGGCGCCGGCCTGGTCGACCCCGGCCCGGCCGATGCCGCCCAGCGGCCGAGCCGCCGGATCTCCTCCAGCAGCTCGGGCGGGTCGATGACCTCCACCGGCGCGCCGATATCGGCCAGGTGCAGCGCCACCCAGGTCAGCTCGTCGGCGCCCGCGCGGAGCACGCAGGATCCCTCTCCGTCGGCCTCGAGCGTGCCGGAGCGCGCCGGGATGTGGGGTGCGATCTCGTCGTACGGGGCGAGGATCCGCACGGTGCAGGCGGTGGGATAGGCGCTGAGGGTGATCGACTCCCGCACCGCGGCCTTGTGGCGCTCGCCGCGCTCGGCTGCGTGATCGTCGGCGCGCTGCTGTGGGCCTGGCACCTGGCGGATCGCTCGCGGCGGCTGGTCGCCGCCGCATGAGCCGACCGGCCGACGGGCGTGCTCGTCGCCGCGCGGGGATCTACCCCGCTCCGTCCCCGGGCTACTGTGGTGCCGCCACCGCGCCGGCCCGGCCGCGACCGACCTCGGGAGAGCACATGAGCATCACCGGACGACTCGACGGCGGCGACCTCGTGCTGCGCCGCACCGTCCCCGCCTCGCGGACGCGGATCTGGCAGCACCTCACCGACCCGGACCACCTCGCCACCTGGTACGGGACCTATTCCGGCGATCCCGCGAGCGGCGTCGTCGAGGTGACCATGACCGCCGAGCCCGGCGAGCCCTCCACCTCCCCGTGGAGCATCCACGCCTGCGAGCGCGAGCGCCTGCTCACCGTCAGCTCCGCACTCGGGGACCAGGTCTGGAAGCTCTCGCTCGAGCTCGAGGGCGGCTCCGACGGGGCCGGCGGCGCCGCGGGCGATCTCACCCATCTCGCGCTGCGCCACCACGACGTGCCCGCCGACATGGTCGAGCACATCGGGCCCGGCTGGGAGTGGTACCTCGACCGGCTCGTCGGCGCCGTCACCGGCTCCCGGATCCCGGGCATGGACGTGTGGGACGCGGAGTACATGAGCCGCGCCCCCGAGTACGCCGCGCTCGCCGGCTGAGGCGCGCCCCGTTCGCAGGAGCCGGAGGAGGCTCCGGTCGAGCGCGAGCAGCGCCCCGGCCGCGAGCGCGGTCATCACGATCGCTGGGCGTCGATCAGAAGAAGCGCCCCAGGGCGTCGCGGAGGTCGTCGGCGGTGTGCTGGAGGAATCTGGTCACGACCTCGCGCTCGTCGGCGGTCAGGCTCGCCGCCGCGTGGAATCGTTGCGCCTGAGCCCTGCCCATCGACGCCATGGCCGCGGCCTTCGTCTGCTCGGAGAGTCGAATGGTGCGAGACCTGCGGTCGGTCGGGTGCGCCAGACGTTCGATGTGGCCACCGCGCTCGAGACGGTCGAGCAGCTTCGTCACCGAGGCGTTCGATATCCCCAGGTGCGCGGAAAGGGCGCTCGCCGTGGGGGACTCGCCCTTGTTCGCGGAGACGATCAGGAACTGGATCGCCTTCATGTCGGTGGTCCCGAGCCGCATGTACTCGCGGCCGGCGAGGGCCAGTGCCTCCTCGGCTCGGCGCAGATCAGCCATGGCGCCCATCAGGCGACCGATCTGGACGAAGTCCTCACGACTCACGTGGTCGCGGGAGACGAGCTCGGACAGCGGATCGGTCGCGTCGAGGTCGTACAGCCAGCGATGCGCCCCGTCGCCCTCGGCGACGCCGCTCGCCCCCTTGCCGTCCTCCCGATCGTCCATCCGTAAACCGTACACCAGGGCATATGTATGCTGAGCGAATAACTTCCTCAGCTAACCAGTTTCAGGAGCCCCCTGTGCCACGCTCTCTCGCCCGCTGGCTGCGGGTTCTCGTACCGGCCGTGCTGATCGTCGCCTGGCTTGCCGCGGCCGCCGTGGGTGGGCCCTACTTCGGCCGGGTCGAGGAGGTCTCCTCGAACGATCAGACGACCTTCCTGCCGGAATCGGCCGATGCCACGGTCGTCCAGAGCAGGCTCGATGAGTTCCAGGACAGCGACTCTCTGCCCGCGATCCTCGTCTTCACCTCGGACGAGAAGCTGTCGGAGAGCGCGCTCGGCGAGCTGCAGGAGAGCCTCGACCGGGCCGCCGGCGTCGACGGGGTGCTGGAGGGCGGCTCGCCGGCCATACCCTCCGAGGACGGGCTCGCCGTCCAGGCGATCCTGCCGCTGGACCCGGATGCCGAGACCGGCGAGGTGCTCGCGGAGGTCGAGGGCGCGGCCACGGAGGGCATGCCGGAGGGGGTTCGCCTCCACATCACCGGCCCTGCGGGATTCTCCGCCGAGCTGAGCGAGGCGTTCGCCGGGATCGACGGCGTGCTGCTGCTGGTCGCACTCGCGGCGGTGCTGGTCATCCTGGTGCTCGTCTATCGCTCGGTGATCCTCCCCATCGCGGTCCTGCTGACCAGCGTCCTCGCGCTCTCCGCCGCGCTGCTCACCATCTGGTGGCTCGCGAAGGCCGGAGTCCTCCTCCTCAGCGGACAGACGCAGGGGATCCTGTTCATCCTCGTCATCGGCGCGGCGACCGACTACTCCCTTCTCTACGTCGCGCGATATCGCGAGGCTCTGCGGGAGAACCGGAGCAAGCGCATCGCCACCGGCGTCGCGCTCCGCGGCACCATCGAGCCGGTGCTGGCGTCCGGCGGCACCGTGATCGCCGGCCTGCTGTGCCTGCTGCTGAGCGACCTGCGGTCGAACAGCACCCTCGGGCCGGTCGCGGCGATCGGCATCGCGTTCGCGATGCTGGCTGCTCTGACGTTCCTCCCGGCAGTCCTCTACGCGCTGGGGCGGGTCGCGTTCTGGCCGCGGCGTCCGCACTACGATCCCGAGCTGTCCGCCTCCGGCACCCAGGCCACCGCACGAGGGGTGTGGGCCGCCGTGGCACGCTTCGTGCGCCGCCACCCCCGACCGATCTGGATCATCACGACTCTGCTGCTGGTCGTCGGTGCATCCGGTCTGACGCAGCTGCGCGCCGACGGCGTCCCGCAGTCGGACGTGGTCCTCGGCGAGTCCCAGGCGCGAGATGGTCAGGTCGCGCTCGGCGAGCACTTCCCCGGAGGATCCGGTTCGCCGGTGTACGTCCTCGCTCCCGAAGAGGAGATGGAGGAGGTGGCGGGGGTGCTCGCCGGGAGCGAGGCGATCGATGGGGTGTCGATCGCGGTCGACGGCTCCTCGTCCACCACCGCGACCCTGAGCGCTGACGGCGGCATCGAGTCGCTCGTCCCCGGGGAATCCCCGGCGGCCAGGGTCTCCCAGGGTGACGTGCTGATCCAGGCCACCCTGGTGGAAGCGGCGGACTCCGAGCAGGCCGCGGAGGACGTGCGCGCGCTCCGCGGGCCGCTGCACGAGATCTCCGAGCAGGTGTACGTGGGAGGGGTCACGGCCACCGCGGTCGACACGAACGACGCGGCCGTCCACGACCGCGATCTCATCATCCCGCTGGTTCTCGGAGTGATCTTCGTGATCCTCGTGCTCCTGCTGCGCTCCCTGCTCGCTCCCTTCCTCCTGATCCTCACGACCGTGCTCTCCTTCGGGACGGCGCTGGGCGTCTCGGCGATCGTCTTCAACCAGATCCTCGACTTCCCGGGCGCGGACGCGGCCGTGCCGCTGTACGGCTTCGTCTTCCTGGTGGCGCTGGGCATCGACTACAACATCTTCCTGATGACACGGGTCAGGGAGGAGGCCAAGGCGCACGGCACACGGGACGGGATCACGCGAGGTCTCGCCATCACCGGCGGCGTGATCACGTCCGCCGGGGTCGTGCTGGCCGCCACGTTCTCGGCGCTCGCCGTCATCCCGATCCTGTTCCTCGCGCAGCTCGCCTTCATCGTCGCGTTCGGAGTGCTGCTCGACACCTTCGTCGTGCGCTCCCTCCTGGTCCCGGCGCTGGCCGACGACATCGGCAAGAGGATCTGGTGGCCGTCTCGCCTCGCGCGTGCGGACGACTAGGCGCATCGCACACCGCGCTCGAGGGGGAGCGGCGCCGGCCCTCGACCACGTCGGACACAATGGCTCCGTGACCTCCACCGCCGCCCTCGACACCGTCCTCGACCTGTTGCGCGCCGATCCGCAGAGCGAGGCCGAGCTCGAGCACCTCGCCCGAGAGGCGCAGCTCCTGCCCACCGGCGAGCTCGTCTACCTCGTCGGCGCCCGCCCCGCGACCGAGGCCGCGCTGCTCTTCCGGGTGCTGGACAAGGCCCGCGCGCTCGCCGTCTTCGAGGGCCTCAGCCCCGGCCACCAGGCCGAGCTGATCTCCGCCCTGCGCACCCCGCAGGTCGCCGAGATCATCGGCGACCTCGACCCCGACGACCGCGCCTCGCTGTTCGACGAGCTGCCCGCCTCCGTCGCCGAGCGCCTCATGCACGGCCTGGACGCCGACGAGCGGGCGATGACCACCGCGGTGCTCGGCTACCCGCGCCACGCCATCGGGCGCTACATGTCCCCGGAGGTGCTCGCGCTGCGCCCCGAGCAGACCGTCGCCGAGGCGCTCGCCGAGGTGCGCGAGCGCGGCGAGGATGCGGAGACCGTGTACCTCCTGCCCGTCGTGGACTCCTCCCGCGTGCTGCTGGGGGTGGTGGGCCTGCGCCGTCTGCTGCTGACCGATCCGGAGGAGCGCGTGGGCGACATCGCCCACGAAGCCGTCCGCGCCCTGGCGACCGACGACCGGGAGGAGGCCGCCCGGCGGTTCTTCGCCGCGAAGCTGCTGGCCATGCCGATCGTCGACGCGGAGGAGCGGCTCGTCGGCGTGCTCACCGTCGATGACGCGGTGGAGATCATCGAGCGGGAGAACGCGGAGGACTCCGCCCGCACCAGCGGCTCCGAGCCGCTGACCCGCTCCTATCTCGCCACTCCGATCCTGCGCGTGGTCCGCTCCCGCATCGTGTGGCTGCTGGTGCTGGCGGTCTCCGCGATCCTGACCGTGCAGGTGCTGGAGATCTTCGAGGACCGGCTCGATCAGGTGGTCGTGCTCGCCCTGTTCATCCCGCTGCTGACCGGCACGGGAGGCAACACCGGCAACCAGGCCGCGACCACGGTCACGCGCGCGCTCGCCGTGGGGGAGGTGCGCGTGCGGGACCTGCCGCGGGTGGTGTGGAAGGAGCTGCGCGTCGGTGCCGTGCTCGGCGCGGTGCTCGGATCCCTCGGCTTCGTGGTCTCCGGGCTCGTCTACGGCCTGTCGATCGGGATCGTGATGGGGCTGACGCTGCTGTCCATCTGCATCATGGCCGCGATCGTCGGCGGGCTGATGCCGCTGGTCGCCAAGCGGATCGGTGCGGACCCGGCCGTCTTCTCCAACCCGTTCATCTCGACCTTCTGCGACGCGACGGGGCTGATCATCTACTTCACGATCGCGACGGTGGTGCTGGGGCTGTGAGACGAGGCGTCAGCCGAGCTCCGCGACGCTGAACCCCGTCGGCGCGAGCGTCGCCAGCTGCTCCCGCAGGAGCGCTCCGACCTCTTCGCGCCGCGCCGCGTCCATCCGCTCGATCGGGCCGGTGACGCTCACCGCGACCGAGCGCCCGCCCGGCCGTACCAGCGCCACGCCGACGCAGGCGATCCCCGCCTCGTTCTCCTCGACCTCGGAGGCCCAGCCGCGCTGCTCCGCCTCGGCGATGACATCCGTGAGGTGCGCCGTCGTCACCGTGCGGCCGCCGTCGGCGCCCTCGCTCGCCCGCGCGTAGGACTCCAGCCCCGCGCCGCGGACGCCGTCGGCCGTGAGGATCGCCCGGCCCATCGCGGTGCGGGCCGCGGGGGCTCGGCTGCCCACCCGCGACCACACCCGCAGGGCGCGCTCGGGCTCGACCTTGTCGAGGTAGAGCACGTGTGGACCGTCCAGCCGGCCCAGGTGCACCAGCTCCTGGACCTCCTGCGAGATCGCGGCCAGGGCCGGCGCCATGAGGACGGGCAGATTCTCCTCCCGCTCGAAACGGCTGGCGAGCAGCGGGAGCGCCGCACCCAGGCGGTAGGTCTGGTCCGTGACGGCCTGTTCGGCGAAGCCGCGATGCATCAGCGCGCGCAGCAGACGGTGCGCCGAGGCCTTGTTCAGGCCGCTCTCGGCGGAGATGTCGCGCAGGGTCATCCCCTCGGGCCCCGCCTCGGCGAGGACCTCGAGCAGGGACAGTGCCTTGTCGACGCTGCCGACGGGGGAGGGGCCGGGGGAGGGCGTCGTCGTCATGGGGTCCATTCTCTCCGCCCCGCTCACCGCGAGACCGGATCCGCCTCCCCGCCGTGCAGGAACGCCTCCAGCGCCGCGCCGTCGGGCGCGCCTTCCCAGTCGCCGGGGGCGGTGCAGGCCAGTGCCCCGCAGGCGTTCGCGCGTTCGAGCCGGCCCGGCACGTCCTGTCCGTCCAGCCGCGCGCTGAGGTAGCCGGCGACGAAGGCGTCCCCGGCGCCGACCGTGTCGACCACGTCCACGCGATGCCCGGCCGCCTCGTGCAGTCGCCCGTCCACGAGCGCGGCCGCGCCGTCGGGGCCGAGCTTCGCGACCACCTCGCGGCCGGGCCGGGCGAGCGCGGTCAGGAGCGCGCGGGCATCGCTGCCGTCGATCTGCGGGGCCAGCAGCGCGAGCTCCTCGGTGCCGCCGAAGAGGACGTCCACGTGCTCGAGCACGTCCTCGAGCAGCTCGGCGAGATGCTCGGCGGAGCCCAGGCGGGAGCGGTGGTTGACGTCGAGGCTCACCGTGGTGCCGGCCGCGACCGCGCGCTCGACGGCGACGCGGACGGCCTCCCGTGCGGCGGGGGACAGCAGCGGGGTGATGCCGCTGACGTGCAGGATCTCCGCCTCCTCGATCATCCCGTCGGGAAGGTCCGTGGGGGAGAGGGCGGAGGCCGCGGAGCCGGCGCGGTAGTAGTCCACGCGCGTGGTCGTGCCTGTCGGGCGGGACTTCAGCATCAGCCCCGTCGGCCGCTCGGGATCCACCGCGCAGCGCACCTCGACGCCCTCGCCCCGGATCTCCCGCACCACGCGCGCGCCCAGCGGGTCGGCCCCGACCCGGCTGATCCAGGCGGCCTGCACCCCCAGGCGCTGCAGTCCGATGGCGAGGTTCGACTCGGCGCCGCCCAGGGAGATGTCGACCGACGGGAGGTGCGCGAGCGAGCCGATCGTGCTGCTGCGCAGCAGCGCCATGGTTTCGCCGACGGTCACCACGCGGGCGCGTGCGCTCATGCGCCGGCCTCTCGCGTGGTCACGGCGACGAACTGCGCCGCCCGCTCCGCGAGCGCCTCGAGGCTCCCGCCGGAGAGCGCATCGCCCAGCAGCGGTCCGCCGACGGAGACCGCGTCGGCCCCGGCGCGCAGCCAGGCCTGCGCGGCCTCGAGGTCCACGCCGCCCGAGGGCACCACGCGGATCCCCGGGAAGGGGCCGCGCAGGTCCTTCACGTAGCCGGGCCCCACGACCGAGGCGGGGAACACCTTCACCGCCGCCGCCCCCGCGGCCCAGCCCGCGTGCAGCTCGGACGGGGTCAGCCCGCCGGGGACGATCGCGATGCCGGCCTCGGCGGCCGCCTCGAGCAGGTCCGCACGGGTGATCGGGGTGACGATGTAGTGCGCGCCCTGCCGTACGGCCGTGGCCAGGTCCGACGGGTCCGTGACGGTGCCGATCCCGATGTCCATCCGGTCCCCGAAGCGTTCGAGCAGCTCCGGCAGCGCCTCGAGCGTGCCGGGCGTGGACAGCGTCAGCTCGACCGAGCGTATGCCGGCGCCTGCGAGGGTCTCGAGCACAGGGGCGTACTGGTCCGCTGCGCGGCCCCGGATCACGACGATCAGACGGGCGGCGGCGGTGCGCTCGGGGAGCGGGGGGCGGGCGGTGTCGGTCATGCGGGTCTCCTGGGAGGTCGGGTGGGCGGCGGAAGGGCTCAGAGGGCCAGCAGCACCTTGGCGGAGCGGGAGGCGTCCCGCGCGGTGGCGAAGGCCTCCTCCGCCTTCTCGAGCGGGATCGTCTGGGTGACCACGGCGTCGAAGCGCGCATCACCCTCGAGCAGCGTGATCGCCTCGTCGATCTCGGTGTCGAAGCGCTGGGTGCCGCGCAGCTGGACCTCCTTGGACACGAGCGCGGCGAGGTTCACCGGGATGTTCTTGTCGGGAAGGATCGCGACCTGCACGATGATCCCCGCGGGCCGCACGGCCTGGACCGCGGAGGACAGCGAGACCGGCGCGGCCGAGCACTCGAGGACCACGTCGTAGGAGTTCGCCTCGGGCGTCTCCTCGGTGACCAGGATCGTGCGCTGCGCGCCGAGCGCGGCTGCGCGCTCGAGCGGCTCCGGGCGCACGTCGGTGACGTGCACGGAAGCGGCGCCGCGGTGCAGCAGCGAGGCGACGGCGAGCAGGCCGATCGGTCCCGCGCCCAGCACGAGGCAGTCCTTGCCCGCCACGTCGCCGGCGATCGTGACCGCGTGCAGGGACACGGCCAGCGGCTCGGCCAGGGCGCCCCGCTCCAGCGGCAGCGACTCGGGCAGCACCCGGATGTTCTCCCGCTCGATCACGAGATGCTCCGCGGCGGCGCCCTGACGGTGCGGGGTCACCGAGGCGCTGCCCAGGTAGTCGCCGCCCGGCCACAGGTGGGGGCGGTCCTCGATGCCGGGGGCGCTGGTGCCGTAGCGGGCCGGGTGCACGGTGACGGGGGTGCCCGGGGCGAGCTCGCCGCTGGGGTCCAGGTCCACCACGGCCGAGAGCTCGTGGCCCGGGATCAGCGGCTCCGTGATGACATAGGCGCCGTTCGCCCCGTTGTAGTAGTAGTGCAGGTCGGAACCGCAGATGCCGACGTAGGCGACCTTCAGCCGCACCTGCCCCTCACCGGGCTCGACGGTCGGGACGTCCTCGAGTCGGGCGTCCTCGGCGGCGTGGATGAACAGGGCCTTCATCAGCGGTTCTCCTTCAGGGATGCGTCCAGGGCCTCGGCGGCCGCGGCGCGCGGACCCGAGGTGACGAGGGTGGTCAGCAGTGCGCCGACCAGGTCGGTGAACTCCTCGCGGGCGGCGAGCTCCTCGGTGAGGCAGCCGCTCTCGAGCAGGATCCTCGCATGCTCCGCCGGGGAGCTCGCCCGGGCGGCGATCTCCTGCAGACGGGCCTGGGCGGGGTCGGTCATCGCACGCGCCTGCTCGCCGGGATCGAACCCGCGCGGCGGGGCGACGCAGGCGAACCAGGCGGCGACGGTGAGGGCCAGCAGCGCGGGCGTGCGGCCGGCTTCGAGGTGGTGCAGTGCCGGGACGGGGATCCGCTGCGGCAACCGCATCGACCCGTCGGAGCCGACCTGGCGGGTGCGGTGGCCGAGGTCGTGGTTGTGCCAGCGGTGCGCGAGGTCCTCGAGATAGGCGTCGGGGTCGAAACCCGCGGGCAGGTCGATCGTGGGCAGCATCTCCTCGCGGATCAGGCGCATCGTCGCCTCCGCGATCCAGTCCTGGTCGAAGGACTCGGGGATGATGACCCGGCCGTCGAGCGCCCCGAGATAGGCGATCAGGGAGTGGGGGCCGTTGAGCAGGCGGAGCTTCACCTGCTCGTAGCGCTCGACCTCGGAGGCGTCGGGGGTGAGGATCGCGCCGCCTCGCTCCCAGGCGGGGCGTCCCGCGGCGAAGTCGTCCTCGACCACCCACATCGAGAAGCGCTCGGCGCGCACCGGGGCCTCGTCCCGCACGCCCAGCAGCGCGGCGACCTCGTCGCTCGTCGCCGCGGTGGTGGCCGGGACGATCCGGTCCACCATCGCGTCGGGGAAGGAGACGCGCTCCCGCACGAAGCGCAGCACGTCCTCGGGGGCGTTCGAGAGCTCGAGGAACTCCTCGACCATCCGGCGTGCGGTGCGGCCGGCGGCGGAGACGTTGTCGCAGGGCAGCACCGTGAACGGCTCCCCGCCCTCGGCGCGGGCGGCGAGGCCCCGGGCGAGCAGGCCGATCACGGTGCGCGGCGTGCCGGCGCCCTCCAGGTCCGCGCGCAGGGCGGGATCGTCCGTGTCCAGCCGGCCGGTGCGCGGGGAGACGTAGTAGCCGCCCTCGGAGACGGTGAGGGTCAGCAGGCGGCGGTGCGGGTCCGCGATCTCGCGCACCACCCGGCCCGGCTCCTCGGTCATCACGCCGAAGCCGCGATGCACGTCCACCAGGTCCGCCCGGGTGCCCGCGTCGGACATCTCGAGGACGGAGTAGATCCCGTCCTGTCGCGCCATCGGCTCGATCACCGAGCGCGAGCGGTTCGCGAAGCCGACGATGCCCCAGTCGCCCTCCTCCGCGGCGAGGGCGCGGGCGGTGTGCACGGCGGCGTGCGCGCGGTGGAAGGCGCCGAGGCCCAGGTGGATGATGCCGGCACGCGACGGGTCCAGCGGAGCGGAGGCGCCCAGCTGCGGCAAGGAGCCGAGGCGGGAGCGGTCGAGCCGGGGTGCGGGGGCGACGTCGGACACGGGACCTCCTGGTCGATGCGAGATCGCGGGGACGCCGCGATGCGGTGTCCCGACGGCGGTGAGGGCTGCTGCTCGAGCATCGCACCCCGCCCAGCGTTTTGCATAACAGAACGCATGTTTCGGAACACGCAACAGCTTAGCAAGGCGGGCGTCCGACGGGAATCTCCACCACCGACGGCCCGACGAGCGGGGCCCCGGGACGCCTCCTCGCATCCCGGGGCCCCGCCCGTCGGCCGACCCGCGCACCGGCCGGCCTGCCGGCTCTCACACCTCGTCGCCGACGGTGATCGCCTCGGCCTCCTCGGCGGCGCTCAGGTGGTGCTCCTGGCCGACCGCGGCGAGGTGCCGTCGGCCGATCATCAGCATGGCCATGCTGAGCGCGAGGGCGAGCGCCGCGAGCAGGTAGGGGGCGCCGGAGACGGTCGCCGCCGCGAGAGGTCCGGCCACGGCCGGGGCGATCGCGCCGCCCAGGAAGCGCACGCCGGAGTACGCCGAGCTCGCCACGCCGCGCGGCAGGTCGGTGGCCTCCATGACCGTCTCGGTCAACGCCGTGTTCATGATGCCCAGCAGCAGCCCGCCGATCACGATCAGCACGATCATCGCGGTCATCGAGGTGTGGACCAGGGCGAGCGCCACCATCAGCACGGTGAGCAGGCCGAGCGTCGTCAGCAGCGTCGGGATCAGGCCCAGGCGACGCGTCAGCACGGGCGCGGCGAACACCGAGGTGATCGCGAGCGCGAGGCCCCAGCCGAAGAACACCCCGCCGATGCCCATCGCGCCGAACTCCATGCCGTGCGCGGCCGCGGCGGCCTCGAGCGGGAAGGGGGAGTAGGCCAGCAGGGTGAAGAAGCCGAAGTTGTAGAAGATCGCAGTCAGCGCCAGGGTGCGCAGCGCCGGGTTCCCCAGTGCCCGCAGCGCCGCGAGCGGCGAGACGTGCGCAGGCTTCGCCTCGCGCTGCAGCAGCACCGCGATCGCGAGCGCGCCGATGCCCATCAGCACCGCGGTGCCGGCGAACGGGGCGCGCCAGGAGACCGAGCCGAGCAGGCCGCCGAGCAGCGGCCCGAGCGCCATGCCGATCCCGAGTGCCGTCTCGTAGAGGATGATCGCGCCGCCGCTCGGGCCCGCGGTGGCGCCGACGATCGCGGCGAGCGCGGTCGAGATGAACAGCGCGTTGCCGAGCCCCCAGCCCGCCCGCAGTCCGATGATCTCGTTGACCGACCCGGCGCCAGCGGCGAGCGCCGCGAAGAGCACCACGAGCACGAGGCCGATCATCAGCGTGCGCTTCACGCCGACGGCGGAGGCGAACCAGCTGGTGAAGAACATGGCGATCGCGGTGATGAAGAGATAGCTGGTGAACAGCAGCATCGCCTGCGAGGGGGAGGCGTCCAGCTGCGTGCTGATCGCGGGGAGGATCGGGTCCACCAGGCCGATGCCCATGAAGGACACGGTCGCGGCGAAGGCGATCGCCCACACCGCGCGCGGCTGGTGGAAGGCGTCGCGCAGCGTGGGCGCCGACGGGGCCGCCTGCGCGGCGGCCTGGGTGGTCGTGGTCATGCGGGACTTCTTTCCGGGGAGGGGACGGAGCGGGCGGGGTGCGGCGGCTCAGCCGTCGTGCGACTCGAGGACACGGGCCAGGATCTCGGAGGCGCGCGCGAGGGTCGCGAGATCCTCGGTCGGCAGGGGCTCGAGAAGGGAGCCGACGCCGGTGGCGAGCTGCCCGCGCCAGGCGGCCAGCTGCGCGGAGCCGGCCTCGGTGGTGCTGACCAGCGAGGAGCGGGAGTCGGTCGGGTCCGCCTCGCGGCGCACCAGCCCCTCCTCCTCGAGCCGCTTGATCACAGTGGTGGCCGTCGGGCGGGAGACCCGCTCGCGCTCGGCGATCTCGCTCAGCCGCAGCGGCCCGAGCCGCTCGATCGTCGCCACCACCCGCCAGGACACCGAGCCGACGCCGACGTCCGAGCGCCGCGCGGCGAGCCGGGCGAACTGGCTGCACACGAGCGCGAGGTGCTGGGGGAGCTCGGCGAGGACGGGATCGGCGGCCGACGGGGTCGCGGCGTCCAGTGCGGCATCGCCCTCCGGCCCCGACGTGGTGCCGGCAGGGGTCTGCGGGGAGGGGGTGGAAGGCGGTGTTCTGGTCACGACGACCGATAGTAGTTTGCATTGCTAACTATGGCAAGGGGGTGCTCGCCGCCTCGCCGCCCCTTGTCGTCCCGAGCACCCGCCTCGCCGTCCCGCACCTCGTCCCGTGCCCGCCCCCGCGACCGCTCCTCGTGGAGCGCGAAGCCGTCGGCCGTGCGTCTCGGCCTCCTTGCCGTCCGCCTTCTTCTCCTCCGCGCGAACTCGCGCCTGCGCGACCTTTCCTCCACAGCGGGCATCGATCCACATCGGCGCAGGT
Source organism: Brachybacterium atlanticum (assembly GCF_025669985.1). NCBI lineage: Bacteria > Bacillati > Actinomycetota > Actinomycetes > Micrococcales > Dermabacteraceae > Brachybacterium > Brachybacterium atlanticum. The sequence continues at coordinate 34,252 of NZ_JAKJJW010000003.1, forward strand.
GGGGATGAACTCCAGGCCTGTCTCGACTGGACTGGAGGACCGCACTCCCGTCACTCGGTCGGAGGACGTCATGACCCTCATCGCCCCACCACCGCCCAGCCCCGACGTCGACCCGCCTTCGCCCGGCTCCGCTCCGCCCCCGCGGCTCGACCGCGAGCACGCCGAGCGGCTGGGCCGACGGATCCAGAACCAGGCCGCGGTGATCGCCCAGGCCACGTGCGAGTTCCTGCTGATGCTCGCGGAGTTCGACGCGCGCGAGGGAGTGCGGTTCTACGAGGGGCTGAAGTCGACCGCGCACTGGCTCGGCTGGGCCTGCTCGATGGCCGCCGGCACCGCGCGCGAGCACCTCCGCGTCGCCCGCGCGCTGCCCGCGCTGCCGCTCACCGTCGCCGAGTTCCGTGCAGGGAGGCTCTCCTACTCCAAGGTCCGCGAGATCACCCGCGTCGCGGATCGCGTCGAGGAGGAGGTCCTGGTCGAGATGGCGCGCGCGATGACCGCCTCCCAGCTCGCGCGCACGGTCTCCTCGTTCCGGGCGGTCGACGGCTCCCGCCTCGACCAGGACTCGCGGCGCGAGGCGCGCTGGCATGTGCGGGAGGACGGCATGGTCGAGATCCGCGCGGTCCTGCCCGCGGAGACCGGCGCCGAGCTCCTCACCGCCCTCGAACTGGCGCTGGACCGCGACGGCACGGCCCCGCCCTCGAGCACTGGGACGGCCGCATGCTCCGCCTCATCCTCGCGCGCCGCGGCAGAGCCCGACCACGACGGCTCCTCCGCGATCGCCGAGCGCTGCGCCGAGATCACGACCGAGGTGACCCTCGACCAGCGTCGCGCCGACGCCCTCCACGACCTTGCCCGCACCTATCTCGCCGCCGAGCCGGATGACCGCTCCGGCGAGGACCGCCATCTCGTGGTCGTGCAGGTCAACGCCGAATCGCTCTCCGAAAACGTTCCCGCGGGAACGCTTCCGCGCTGCGGAGTCGCGGGCGGTGGGCCCCTCGAGCCCCGTACCGCCGAACGCCTCGCCTGCACCGGGAAGGTCTCGCTCGCCCTCGCCGACCTCCACGGCGAGATCCTCCACCTCGGCCGCGCCCGGCGCCTCGCCTCCCGGGCCCAGCGCCGCGCCCTGCGACTCCGCGACGGGACCTGCGTCTTCCCCGGCTGCCACCAGAGCAAGCACCTCGACGCCCACCACCTCACGCCCTGGTCGGAGGGCGGGCCGACGGATCTCGACGAGCTCGCGCTGCTGTGCCGGCGCCACCACGTGATGGTCCACGAGGGCGGGCTGCGGCTGGTCCGCGCCGCCTCTGCGCCGGGCGGCGTGGGCCCCCGATTCCAGGTGCTCGATGCCGGCGGCCGGCCAGTCCAGGCGCGATGGCCCGCCATGCTCGAGCGGCTGATTCTCCGCCCGGAGGTGACGAGGAGCGTAGAGGCGCCCAGTGCTCAGGGAGGGACCGGCACGACGGCCACCGGCGGGGCCATAGGCGACGGACCGGTCGACGACGACGCCTCGGCGGATGGCAGCGCCCCGGGCACGTCCGAAAGTCGCGACCCCGAACGGATCGCGGCCACCACGGGCGGGGCAGGATTCCGCCTCGCCGACTGCGTGCAGGCGATGTGCGAGAGCGTCCTGGCCCGGGCCGCGTGAGCGCGGTGGCGACCTCGTCCTCGTCACCGAAGGCGAACAGGGCAGGCGCCACGAGCACACGCTGGCCGTGCGCCTCGCAGAGGTCGGTGTCCCGCTTGCCGGGATCCGCGCCGGCTCCTCGCGCCGGCCCTCGATCGCCGCGGGGCTCGAGGCGCTGCAGGCGGTCGCGGACAGCACACGGCCGGACGGTCCAGGAGTGCGCCGTCCGGCCCCTCGTCCGTGAGGCCCCGCGTGTCCGGGGCGAGCCTGTTCAGGCCGTGCGGCCCGTGAGCTCCTTCGCCGCCTCCTGCGCCTTCAGCGCCAGCTCGACGGCCTTGAAGGCGTGCTCCTGGGTCATCGCGTTCTCGGTGCGGTGCAGCACGTCGAGCACCAGCTCGCCGAAGAAGGGGTAGCCCACGTTCCCGTCGGCCTCGAGGCGGTGCTCGCCCTCGGAGTCCACCAGGATGACCTGGTTGGGGCCGTTGTCGGTGGTGATGTCGACGTACTTGCGCAGCTCGAGATAGCCCTCGGTGCCCACCACGAAGGTGCGGCCGTCGCCCCAGGTGCGCAGGCCCGACGGGGTGAACCAGTCCACGCGGACGAAGCCCGTCGCCCCGGAGGAGAGCGCGACGTGCGCGTCGCCGAAGTCGTCGAGCTCGGGATGCTCGGGGTGGCCGAAGTTGCCGATCGAGGAGGAGAGGATCTCCGCGTCCTCGGAGCCGGTGAAGGTGAGCATCTGCTCGAAGTTGTGCGAGCCGATGTCGGTGAGGATGCCGCCGTAGCGGGCGCGCTCGAAGAACCAGTCGGGGCGGGTCGAGGGATCGCCCAGGCGGTGTGGGCCCATGCCGGTGACCTGCAGGACCTTGCCGATCGCACCCTTCTGGATGAGCTGGGTGGCGAGCACCGCGGCCTCCACGTGGATGCGCTCGGAGTAGTAGACCATGTACTTCTTCCCGGTCCGCGCGACGGCCGCCTTCGCCTCGGCGAGCTGCTCGAGGGAGATCAGCGGGGTCTTGTCCGTGAAGTAGTCCTTGTCGGCCTCCATCACGCGGATGCCGAGCCGGGCCCGGTCCACGGGGACGGCCGCGGCGGCGACCAGGTGCACCTCCGGGTCGGAGAGCACCTCCTCCTCGCTCGTGGCGATGGTGACCTCGGGGAACTGCTCCTTGAACGCGGCGGCGCGCTCGGGCTGCGGGTCGTACACCCACTTCAGCGTGCCGCCCGCGCCGAGCAGGCCCTGGGTCATCCCGCCGATGTGGCCGTGGTCGAGATGCATCGCGGCGAACACGAACTCGCCGGGCTCGACCACCGGCTTCGGCATCGCGGCGGGGGCGTAGTTCGCGCCTTCGGAGACGGCCATCGACAGTCCTTTCGGTCGAGAGTGCGGGCTGGGACCCGGTCTTGGTCGCCATCAGTGTCGTGCATCACGAGGTGCGATGGCGCGGAGTGCCGGGGGTTGCCAGGCGCGCGGGGCGGCGCCGCCGCGCGGGCTGCGACCTCCGTCGGCCCTCCCTTCCGGCGTGACCTCGGACAACCCCGGCTCGTCGGGCACGGCCGACGGGCCTATCGTGGGCTTGAACCCCACACTGCGGTGCCCGTGCACGAGCGCGCCCGTCCCGCTCGAGGGCGGGCCCGGGAAGGACCCCCGTGATCGACGCCCTCGCGAACAGCCCCCTGCTCACGCTGTTCCTGGTCGTCGCGACCGGGGCCGTGCTCGGAGCCATCCCCTTCGGCCGGATGCGCTTCGGCGCCGCGGGCGCCCTGTTCACGGGCCTGGCGCTGTCCGCGATCGCCCCGCAGCTCGGCGACGGCATGCAGATCGTGCAGACCCTCGGGCTCGCCCTGTTCGTCTACACCGTCGGCATCTCCGCCGGCGCCACCTTCTTCGCCACGCTGAACAAGCAGCTGCCGCTGCTGGGCGCCGCGACCGTCGCCACCGTCATCGCCGCGCTCGCGACGATCCTGCTCGGCCACGCCCTCGGGATCGAGCGGGACCTGGGCCTGGGCCTGTTCACCGGCGCGCTCACCGCCGCCCCCGCGCTCGACGCCGCCTCGCGCCTGACCGGCACGGCGGGCCCGTCCGTCGGCTACTCCTTCGGCTATCCGATCGGCGTGATCGTCGGGATCGTGCTGGTCTCCATGGTCGTGAACCGTGCCTGGCCCGGCCGGGGCGACACCCCCGCGCTCGCCGGGACCAGCCTCGCCTCCACCACCGTGCTCGTCCACCGCGCCGTGAACCTGCGCGACGTGCCGCAGTGGCACCAGCAGCGGGTGCGCTTCTCCTATCTGCGCCGGGACGGGAAGGTGCGCGTGATCGTGCCCGGCGAGGACCTGCTGGCCGGGGACGAGGTGGTCGCCGTCGGGATGCCCGAGGCGGTCGAGGAGGTCGTCGCCGAGCTCGGCGAGCGCTCGACCCGGCACGTCGCCCACGACCGCTCCCTGGTCGAGTTCACGCGCATGACCGTCTCGAACCCGGACCTCGCCTCCCGCTCCATCGCCGAGCTGAACCTGCCCGTCCGCTTCGGCGCCGTGGTCACCCGGGTGCGGCGCGGGGACCTGGAGCTGCTGGCCCGCGACGACCTCATCCTCGAGCCCGGGGACCGCATCGCCGTGGTCGTGGACCGTGCGGAGCTCGACGCCGTGCACCGCTTCCTCGGCGACTCCGACCGCCAGGTGAGCGAGCTGGACGTGCTCTCCCTCGGCCTCGGGCTGATGCTCGGCGTGGGCCTGGGCATGGTCACCGTGCCGATGCCGGGCGGGAGCGCCTTCTCCCTCGGCCCGGCCGCGGGACCGCTGATCGTCGGTATGGCCCTCGGGGCGCTGCGCCGCACCGGCCCGATCGTCTGGTCCCTGCCGGGCGGTGCGAACACCACCGTGCGCCAGCTGGGGCTGCTGCTGTTCCTCGCCGCGCTCGGCCTCACCGCCGGGCCCGAGGTCGCCGCCGTCCTCGCCTCGCCGATGGCCTGGCGCGCCGCGCTGCTGTCCGTGGTCGTCTCCGCGCTCTCCTGCGTGGTGCTGCTGCTGGCCGCCCGCTGGGTGCTGGACCTCTCCGCCGCGCGCTCCGCCGGCGCCGTCGCGGGCTTCCTCGGCCAGCCCGCGGTGCTGGACGCCGCGAACTCCCGCAGGGCCGACGAGCGGATCGAGACCGCCTACGCCACACTCTTCGCCTTCGCGATGGTGGTGAAGATCCTGCTGGTCCCGGTGATCTGGAACGTGTGACATAGCGTTCGCCCATGGAGCTGTTCACCACGACCTGGTCCGCGCTGCGTCGCGCGGTCGGCGACCTGCCGGCGGGCGCCTTCGATCTTCCCTCGGGATGCCGTGGCTGGCTGGTGCGCGACCTCGCAACTCGTGATCGACGCGCAGGACGTGCTGATCACGTTGGCGACCCCGGCGGAGACCGCCCCGACAGCGGACGCGCTGAGCTGCTGGACCCCGACGCCCACCCCGCCCGACGGCTCCGATCCGCACGACGCCCTCACCGTGCGCCTCGCCGCCGCGTACGAGGATCCGGGACTGCTGCGCGACCACCTCGAGGACCTCGGCGGGGCCGCCGAGCGGGCCGCGCTGCTCGCGGAGCCGGACCTGCCCGTCGCCACCCAGGGCATGAGCCTGACCGTGCGGGACTACCTGCACGCCTACGTGCTCGAGTGGACGCTGCACCATCTGGACCTCATCGCGCACCTCGACCGTGAGGACGCGCCAGCCGGTCCGCCCGTCGAGGGGCTCGCCGAGGCCCGCGACATGGTCGAGCGCCGACTTCGGGTGCGGCTGCCTGCGGGATGGGCCGACGCCGACGCGCTGCGCCGAGCGACCGGGCGCGAGAGCCTCACCGATGCGCAGCGGGCCGAGCTCTCCGAGCTCGGCCCGCGCGGGGAGATGCTGCCGCTGTCCTTCGGGTGAGCGGCCCCGCTGTCAGCCGGCGACCACCGCGCCGTCGGCCGCGGTCAGCGGCACCGCCGCCGGGCGCTCGACGGTGCTGGTGATCTCGATGCGCGTGCCCGACGCGGCGGCCTCGAGCACCCCGTTCATCGCCTCGAGCACGTGCTGGCCGAGCTCGCCGGAGGCCCGCAGGTCCGCGCCGCGCACGGCCATGTCCTGCAGCCCGATCCCGCGCCCGGCCTGCTCGTAGCCACCGGTCACGGGCAGGGTCTCCCAGCTCTCGCCGCCGAGCGGGTGCAGGCGCACGTCCCCGTCGAAGCGGTTCGGATCCGGGACGGCGAGGGTGCCGGCGGTGCCGTGGATCTCGATCGGGTGGGCGGCGGTCGCCACCGAGTCGAAGCTCATCACGAGCGTGGACAGCACCCCTGACTCGTGCACCAGCACGCCGGTGACGTGCGTGTCCGTGGTGACGGGGATGGTCTCGCCCTCGCGGGGACCGGAGCCGATGGTGCGCTCGGTGCGCAGCCGGCTCGCCGCGCCGATCACGGCCTCGACCGGGCCGAGCAGCGTGACCAGGGCGTGGATGTAATAGGGGCCCATGTCCAGCAGCGGGCCGCCACCGGGGACGTAGTAGAAGTCCGGCTGCGGGTGCCAGCGCTCGTGGCCCGGCGTGGCCATCGTGGCGGTCGCCGCGATCGGCGCGCCGATGACGCCGTCGTCGATCACGGCGCGGGCGGTCTGGGTGCCGGTGCCGAGCACGGTGTCGGGGGCGGAGCCGGTGAGGACGCCCGCCTCCGCTGCTGCGGCGAGCACGCGGGCGCCCTCCTCGGTGGTGACCGCGAAGGGCTTCTCCGAGTAGACGTTCTTGCCCGCGGCGATCGCGCGCAGGTCCACCTCGGCGTGCGCGGCGGGGATGGTGAGGTTCAGGACGGTGTCCACCTCGGCGTCGGCGATCAGCTCGTCGACGGTCAGCACCCGCACCCCCTCGCGCCCCTCGGCCGCGGCCTCCGCGCGGGCGCGGTCGAGGTCCGCGACGGCGACCAGCTGCACGTCGGGCAGACGGTCGAAGCTCTCCAGGTACTGGCGCGAGATGACCCCGCAGCCGATCATGCCGATCTTCATCGGGTCGCCTCCTTCGCTCGGGTCCTGCCGTGGTCGCCGTAGGGCATGTCGCTGCCGCGCGCGGCCCAGAGCAGGCCCCGCTCGACGAGCGTGCGGACGTTCGGGTCCTCGAGCACCTCGACGCGGTGCCCGGGGGTGGTCACGAAGATCCGCCCCTTGCCCCACAGTCGCGTCCACAGCGCCGGGGAGGTGATCTCCCGGTGCCACGGGTCCCAGTCGCGGACCTTCTGCGTGGTGGTGGCGAGGACGTCGCAGTAGTCGTCGGCCAGCACCCAGTACTGCTCGGTGACCAGGTCGAAGTCGCTGATCCCGGCGGTGATCGGGTGGTCCGCCGCCTCCGGGAGCATGTTCACGGTGTAGGGGACGTAGTTGTCGGCCTGCTCGCCCTTGCGCTCGTCGGGGTGCTTGCCGGGGTGGCAGCCGAACTGGCCGCCGATGAGGGTGAGGTAGTCGGACTCGTTGCGGTAGCTGTCGGCGATCCCGCCGTGCCAGCCGGCCATGCCGGTGCCGGCCTCGATCGCGGCGCGCAGCCCCTCGAACTGGGGCCGCTCGATGGTGTTCATGGTGTTGCACTGGACGATCAGGTCGACCGTGGCCATGTACTCGGCGTCGGCGTAGATCGCCGGCGACTCCTCGATGCGGACGCTGAACCCGTTCTCCTCGAGGAAGGGGAGGAACATGTCGGTCGCCTCGACGGGCTGGTGGCCGTCCCAGCCGCCGCGGACGACGAGGGCGACTCGGGTGGGGGCGGTGCTCATGCGGTGGTCTCCTCGGTGGTGGGGTGCTGGGGGCCGACGGCGGTCCAGCGCGAGCCGTCGGCGTCGCTGGCCTCGACGGCGGCGAGGACGCGCTGGACGTGCAGCGCCTCGGCGAAGGACGGCGAGGGATCGGTGCCCTCGCCGATCGCGCGGACCAGGTCGGCGATCTCGTGGGTGAAGGTGTGCTCGTAGCCGAGGCCGTGGCCGGTGGGCCACCACGCCGCGGCGTAGGGGTGCTCCGGCTCGGTGGTCAGCACGCGAGTGAATCCCTGTCGGCCCGCCGGGGCAGTCGCGTCGTAGATCTCAAGCTCGTTCATCCGCTCGAAGTCGAAGGCGATCGAGCCCTTCGCGCCGTTGATCTCCACGCGCATCGCGTTCTTGCGGCCCTGCGCCATGCGGGTCGCCTCGAAGGCGCCCAGCACGCCGCCGGCGAAGCGGGCGGAGAACAGGGCGACGTCATCGACCGTGACCTGGCCGCGCTCGCCGGAGGCATCGCCCTTCCCGCCGAGGCCCTGCGCGGTCCCGGCCGCGGGACGGGTGGGGACGACGGTGGCGAGGGTGCCGGAGACCTGCTCGATCTGGGTGCCGGTGATCCACTGGGTCAGGTCGATGACGTGCGCGCCGATGTCCCCGAGCGCCCCGGAGCCGGCCTTGTCCTTGTCGAGCCGCCAGGTCATCGGGGCGTCGGCGTCCGAGAGCCAGTCCTGCAGGTACTGGGCACGCACCTGCCGGATCTCGCCGACGAACCCGTCGGCCACCAGCTGGCGCGCGTAGGCGAGCGCCGGGGTGCGGCGGTAGGAGAAGCCGCAGATCGAGCGGATCCCTCGGGATGCGGCGTCGGCCGCCGCAGCCGCCATCTCCTCGGACTCCGCGACCGAGTTCGCCAGCGGCTTCTCGCACAGCACGTGCTTGCCGGCCGCGAGCGCGGCGAGCGCGATGTCGTGGTGGGTGTCGCCCGGGGTGCAGATGTCGATGACGTCGATCGCCGGGTCCTCGATCAGGTCCTGCCAGCGGGTGGTGTGGCGGGCGAAGCCGTACTGCTCGGCGGCGTCGGCGACCGCGACCTCGGTGCGGCCCGCGATCGTGTGCAGCACCGGGGTGGCCGGCAGGTCGAAGAAGCGGTGCGCGGTGCGCCAGGCATGGGAGTGGGCGGCGCCCATGAAGCCGTAACCGATCAGGCCGACGTTCAGGGGGGTCGAGCGGGTGGGCGTCGAGGTCACGAGGGGACGTCTCCTTGCAGTTCGCGGGCGGGGTCGGGGGTCACTTGCCGGAGCCGGCGGTCATGCCGCTGACCAGGTAGCGGCGGCCGAAGGCGTACAGGATCACGATCGGGATCGAGGACAGCACCACGGCGGCCATCACGACCGGGACGTTGGTGGCGTACTCGCCCTGGAAGCTCCACAGTGCCAGCGGCAGGGTGCGCTTGTCCGGGCTCTGAGTGAGGATCAGCGGGAACAGGAAGCCGTTCCAGGACATCAGCGCCTGGTACACCGCGACCGTCACGAGCGCCGGGCGCACGATCGGGAAGGCGAGGCGCCACATCTTCTGCCACTCGGTGGAGCCGTCGACGTCCATCGCCTCGAACAGCTCCCTCGGCACATCGCGCAGGGAGTTCGAGATGATCAGGATGCTCAGCGGCAGGCCGAAGGCGATCGCGGGGATCATCAGCGCGGCCAGGGAGTCGTACATCCGCATCGAGATGATCATCAGGTAGATCGGCACGATGGTGGCCTGCACCGGGATCGCCAGTCCCAGCAGGAACAGGCTCCGCATCGGGCTGAACACCCGGCGGGTCCCGCGCACGAGGGAGTAGCTGGCCATGAAGGCCATCAGGACCAGGGGGATCACGGTGCCCACGGCGACCAGCACGCTGTTGAGCAGGTACTGGGTGAAGTCTGCCTCGAGGACCGCGGTCACGTTCTCGAACGCCAGCGGCAGCGAGGGCAGCACCGGGTTGGAGCCGAAGTAGGTCGAGATCGACTTGAGGCTGGTGATCAGCACGAAGTAGATCGGGAGCAGCACGACGGCGAGCCACAGCCAGCCGAAGGCCCCACCTATCCAGTTGCGCTTCATGTCAGGCTCCTTCCATCTGGCTGGCGGCGGAGTCCTTGCCGCCGAGACGCTGCACGCCGAGGGCGAGACCCAGCCCGAGCACCACGAGCATCACGGCGAGAGCGCTCGCGACGCCCATCTCGTTGCCGCGGAAGCCGGTGAGGTACATGTCCAAGGGCAGGATCCGGGTGGCGGCGCCCGGGCCGCCCTGGGTGAGCACGAAGATGATGTCGAAGTAGGTCAGGGCACCCACCACCATCAGTGTCGAGGAGGTGATGAGGGTGTACTTCAGCTGGGGCAGGGTGATCGAGAAGAACTGCCGCACGCGGCCCGCCCCGTCGATCTCCGCCGCCTCGTACATCGAGCGGGGGATCTGCCGCACCGCGCCCTGGTAGATCAGGGTGTGGAAGGGGATGAACTGCCACGAGATGATGAACAGCAGCACCACCCAGACCAGCACGGAGTCGCCCAGCCAGTTCTGCTTGAGCAGCGGCATGTCCAGGCCGTTCGCCAGGCCGAAGTTGGGGTCCAGCAGCGACTTGAAGGTGATCGCGATCGCCGCGGAGGAGAGCAGCAGGGGCAGGAAGTACAGGATCGCGAGCACGTTGCGGTACCGCTGCGGGCCCGCCAGGAAGGCTCCGAGCAGGATGCTCATCGGGGTCTGCAGCAGCCACGTGGCGACGATCATGAGCAGGACCAGCCCGAGGCCGTTCCAGGTGCTGGACCTCCCGAGCGCCTCGATCCAGCTGGTCAGCCCGGTGAACTCGATGGCGCCGATCCCGTTCCAGGTGGTGAAGGAGAGGGCCACGACCCCCACCAGCGGCAGCAGGGCGAACACCGCGAAGAACAGCAGCGCCGGCAGGACGAAGAGGAGGTGGGAGATCTTCACCCGGTCCTCGCGAGGACGACGGACCGACGGGGTCGAGAGCGCCGACTCCGCGCGCTCGACCCCCGCCCCGGTGGCGGGGAGGGCGGACTCCCTGGACAGCGCCGTCATGCTCAGGCCCCCTTGCCGGTGCTCATGTTCTCGGCGAACTGCTCGGCGGTGATCGCGCCGAGGAAGAGCTGCTCGGTGTTCACCAGCAGGGTCTCGGCGTCAGTGGGCTGCAGCGCCTGGTCCCAGGACTGCGTGAAGGCGGGGGCCTCCTGGATCGAGGAGTAGACCCACTGGAGGTACTCGGCGTCCTCGCTCGCGGCGAGGGCCTCGTCCTGCCCGACGATCACCGGGACCGAGCCGGCGGCGATCAGGTCGGAGGCGACCTGGTCGGACATCGCCCCGTCCTGGAGGAACGCCTTGGCGACCTCGATCTCCTCGTCGGCTGCGGCCGAGGAGAGCGAGAGGTAGTTGCAGGGGTTGCCGACCAGGTTCTTCAGCTCGCCGGCACCGCCCTCGATCGTGGGGAACGGGCCGAAGCCCAGATTGCCGCTCGGCACGAACTCCCCGCCGCTGGCCTTCATGCTGCCGAAGGTCCAGCCGCCGTGGAGCATGAGGGCGGCCTGGTCGGTCCAGAGCAGGGCCTGGTCCGTGTTGGAGTCGGCGGCCATGGACTCGAAGCCATCGGCGAAGGCCTTGATCTCGAGCAGCTCGTGGACCTTCTCGCCCATCGCGAGGACGGCGTCGTCGAGCCACGCCTCCTTGTCGCCGGCGGCGATCTTCGCGAAGACCTCGGGGCCGCCGACGCGGTCCAGGAGGTACTCGAGCCACATCATCGAGGTCCACCTCGACTGCCCGGCGAGCGAGATCGGCGCGATGCCGGCGGACTTCGCCTTCTCGACCACGCCCAGGAGGTCCTCCCAGGTCTCCGGCGCCTCGGCGCCGATGTCGCCGAGCACCTTCTTGTTGTGGAACAGGATGATGGGCTGAGTGGCGCCCTGGGGGAGGGCGTAGATCTTGTCGTCCACCGTCGCGGCGTCCCAGACGGACTCGACGAATCGGTTCTTGTAGTCCGCGTTCTCCTCGAGCCACGAGGTGACGTCCAGGACCTGCGATTCCTCGGCGTAGGTGCGCAGACCGCCGCCTCCCCATCCGTAGATGATCGTCGGCGCCTCGCCGGCACCGATCGCGGTGCGGATCTTCTGCTTGTAGGCGTCGTTCTGGAAGAACGTGACCTCGACCTGACCCGCATCACCCTCGTTGAAGGCGTCCACGGCATCGCCGTAGATCGTCTCGTTGGGCTCTCCGGACAGGGCCCAGTAGGAGGCGCTGTCGCCGCCTCCGCCGCCGCCGGCACCGCCGGGTCCGGAGGTGCCGCAGGCGCCGAGGGTGAGGGCGGAGAGCCCGGCGGTGGCGCCGAGCATGCCGCGACGGGTGAGTGAAATGTTTCGCATGACCTGCTCCTGGTGTCGACATTGACGGGGCCGTGCTTGGCGGGGGCCGTGGAGGCGTCGCCGGTAAGTAAGCGCAATTTACCAATCGGGGTGGTGTGGGTCAACAGGGTGGCCGGATCGAGACCTCGGGCGGCGGAGGCGATTCATGACCTGGTGCTATCCCGATGTCCGCGGAAATCCGCGGGCGACGGTGTGTGCCATGGCGCGTCCCCCTGCCGGCTCGGGGCGGTGATGGCCGCCGACCGCCGGGGTCGACGGGCGGGCGTGACGCGGACGGCAGAAAGTTTCTATCGCGGGAGTAGTATGCGCGCCATGGAGAGCACACGGAGGTCGCGCGGGCAGGTCACGCTCGCGCAGGTGGCAGAGGCGGCCGGGGTGTCCCTCGCGACGGCGTCCAAGGCGATGAACGGCCGCGGCACGGTCAGCGCCTCCACCGCTGAACGGGTGGCCGAGGCCGCGCAATCCCTCGGCTATGCGTTGCGCCCGCGCCGTGCGCAGGGCAGGCGCCGCATCGCCCTCCATCTCGAGGTCGCCGACAGCCCCTACGTGATGGGGGTTCTGGCCGGGGCGGAGTCCGCGGCGCGAGGCGCCGGCGCGGACCTGCTCGTGATCAGCTCCGAGAAGCAGGGGATCTCGCGGGCCTGGATGGCGCAGGCCGCCGGTGACGGGGTCGAAGGCGTCGTCGCCCTCACCACCCCGATCGACTCCCGCCACGTGCGCTGGAGTCGGAGCCTGAACCTGCCGCTGATCGTGATCGACCCGATCCTGCGCGAGGACGAGGCCGACGGACTCCTCGCCGTCTCCGCCACGAACTGGGAGGGCGGTCGCAGCGCCGTCCAGCACCTGCTCGACCTCGGGCATCGCCGGATCGGGCTGCTCAACGGCCCCGCCGGCTCCGTCCCGGGTCGCCAGCGCGCCGAGGGCTACCGCAGTGCGCTCGCCGCGGCGGGCATCGAGGTCGACGAGCAGCTGATCCACGGCGGCGACTTCAGCGCGGAGCTCGGCGAGAAGGGGACGGCGCGGATGCTCACACTGCCCGATCCGCCGACGGCGCTCTTCGCGGCCTCCGACAACCTCGCCCACGGCGCGATGCGTGCCGCCCGCGCCCACGGGCTCGAGATCCCCGCGCAGCTCAGCATCATCGGCTTCGACGACACGATGATCACGCGCTGGACCCAGCCCCAGCTCACCGCCGTCAGCCAGCCGCTGTTCGAGATGGGGCAGGTCGCGGTCGAGCGGCTGCTCGCCCTGCTCGACGACCCGCGTCGCTTCGCCCACCCCTTCGAGCTGCGCACCCGCCTGATGGTGCGGGGGACGACGGCGCGGCCGGATTCTGGGCGGTCCGAGAAGGGCTGAGGCGCGGGCCGATGGGCGGAGTCGGCGGGCGCGGTTGACGAGACGGCGGCCCGGTCGTCGCCGAGTGCTGCATGTGGACCGCTATGCGGCCGCGGTGGCGGTCCGGATGCAGCACTCGGTCGGGCTCAGCGCTCCTTCTCGATCCACGCGCCCGGCGCGTCGAACACCGGCTGCAGCGCCGCGCGCGCCGCGCCGTGCAGCGCGGGGTCCGCGAGACCGTCGGCCCGCTCGATCGCGACGGGGCCGGCCTCGGCGGCCAGGGCGTGGCGGTCCACGGTCTCCTGCACCACCAGGGTGATCTCCTCCGCGATCGGTGCGAGATAGCCCGACAGCACCACCGTGGACAGGTCCAGCACGTTCAGGGCGTTGGCGATCGCGAGGCCGAGCGAGCGGCCGATCACCCCGATCACCTCGGTGCGGCTCGAGCTGCGCGCGAGCTCCTCGACGAGGTCCTCGATCCGCACCTCGTCGGAGAGGCCGGCCTGGCGCACCAGTGAGAGGTAGGAGATGTAGGCCTCGAGGCAGCCGCGCCGCCCGCAGCGGCACTGTCGTCCGTCGGGCGCGACGACCGTGTGCCCGAACTCGCCGGCCCAGCCGTGCGCGCCCTCGAGGATCGCGCCGTCCAGCACCACCGCGCCGCCGACGCCGGTCGAGCCGCGCACGTAGAGGAACGACTCGCCGGGGCGGCGGTCGATCTCAGTGAGCACCGAGAGGCGGTTGTCGTTCTGGGCGCCGACGGGCCAGGCCGCGGGCGCCAGCAGCTCCTGCAGTCGGGAGATCACGGGGACATCCGCCCAGTCCAGGCCCGGGGCGGAGAGGATCCGGCCGTCCTCGGGGGAGAGACGGCCCGGGATCGCGGCGGTCACGCCGACCACCGGCAGCTCCGGCGCCTCCTCCCGCACCTCGTGGACCAGCTGGGCCGCGAGCGCGAGGGCGTCCTCGGCCGTGCCCTCGGCGATGCGGTGGTAGGTGGTGCGGCGCGCGAGCTCGGCGCCGGTGAGGTCGATGCCGAGGGAGGAGATGTGGTCAGCGGCGATCTCGAGCCCGATCGCGAGCAGGGTCCCGGAGGCGGGTCGCAGCGGCACCATCGGCCGCCCGGCGCCCGCCGCGACCGGCTCGCCCTCGGCCACCAGGCCCGCGCCGATCAGCTCCTCGACGAGCTTGGAGACGGTGGGTTTGGTGAGCTGCGTGAACGTCGCGAGGCCCGCGCGGGAGGTGGGGGAGGGGGCGGTCTGCAGGGCGCGCAGCACGGCGGAGAGGTTGTGCTCGCGCAGGTGGGTGGACTGCATCGGGTCCGTCCTCTCGTGCTCGTCCGTGCTCGTCGTCGTCGGCGTTCGGGGTTCGTCGGCTCCCCGGGTTGTGCGGGACAGCCTCCCATGCGTAGATTAGTAACGGAAACTTACTAAGGGAAGGGGTGCGCCCCCGCCATGGCGGACCGCCGCCGTGCGCAGCACCCCCGACGACGCCGTCGACCACCACCGAGGAGCACCCCATGACCGCACCCACCCCCACCCGTGACGACAAGTTCTCCTTCGGCCTGTGGACCACGGGCTGGCAGGCGCAGGACCAGTTCGGCTCCGCCACCCGCCCGCCGCTCGAGCTCACCGCCCACATCCGCAGGCTCGCCGATCTCGGCGCCTGGGGCTTCACCTTCCACGACAACGACGTGATCCCCTTCGACGCCACCCCCGAAGAGCGCTCGCGGATCATCGACCAGCTCAAGAAAGTCACCGAGGAGACCGGCCTGGTGATCGAGATGGTCACCACCGACACCTTCGCCCACCCCGTCTTCAAGGACGGCGCCTTCACCTCCAACGACCGCTCCGTGCGCCGCTTCGGCCTGCGCAAGGTGCTCGCCAACGTGGACCTCGCCGCCGAGCTCGGCGCCACCACCTTCGTGATGTGGGGCGGCCGTGAGGGCTCCGAGTACGACGGCTCCAAGGACCTGCTCGCCGCCCACCAGCGCTACGCCGAGGGCGTCGACACCGTGGCCGGCTACATCAAGTCCAAGGGCTACGACCTGCGCATCGGCCTCGAGCCCAAGCCCAACGAGCCCCGCGGCAACATCTTCCTGCCCACCGTCGGCCACGCGCTGGCCTTCATCGAGCAGCTCGAGCACGGCGACATCGTCGGCATCAACCCCGAGACCGGCCACGAACAGATGGCGACCCTGAACTACACCCACGGCCTCGCCCAGGCGCTGTGGAGCGACAAGCTCTTCCACATCGACCTCAACGGCCAGCACGGCCCGATGTACGACCAGGACCTCGTGTTCGGCCACGGTGACCTGATCAGCGCGTTCTTCACCGTCGACCTGCTCGAGAACGGCTTCCCCTCGAAGCCCGGCGCCTACGAGGGCGCCCGCCACTTCGACTTCAAGCCCTCCCGCACCGAGCACGAGCAGGGCCAGTACGACTCCGCGGCGGCGAACATGGAGATGTACCTGATGCTCAAGGAGCGCGCGATCGCGTTCCGTCAGGACTCCGAGGTGCAGGAGGCCATGGCCTACTCCGGCATCGAGGAGCTCTCCCAGCCCACCCTCGCCGAGGGCGAGACCCTCGCGGACCTGCTCAAGGACCGCTCCACCTTCGAGGACTTCGACGCCGATGCGGCAGGGGAGCGGAACTACGGCTTCGTGCGCCTGCAGCAGCTGGCCATGCAGCACCTCCTCGGCTTCCGCGCCTGAGGATCCAGGCCCGCGGCCCGAGGCTGGTCGGCGGGGGCCTTGCGTCAGGCCCGTGTCTTCCACTGGCGCTCAGCCCGCAGACATCGGCCAAATGCCGGGTGGCTGCGGGCTGAGCGCCACCGGATGCAGAGGCCCGGGCCCGCGCATCGTCCGGCACTGCCCCCGGGCCGCGGCCGGCTTCCCGGGGGCGGCCGGTCGCTCCTCGCCCGTACCCTGGCCTCGTGCGCGGTGCGCGTCCGCGCCCCGCCGGCCGCCTGACAGGCTCGCCCCACCTGCTCTTCCGTCCCGACCCGCTCGCAAAGGACCCCTCATGGCCCCGCTCGTCCTCGGCATCGACTCCTCCACCCAGTCCACGAAGGCGCTGCTCGTCGACGCCGAGACCGGGCAGGTGCTCGAGGAGCGTCGCGCCACCCATCCCGACGGCACCGAGGTCGACCCCCGCGCCTGGCTCCGGGCGGTCGACGAGGCGGCGGGCCCCCTGCTCGAGCGGGCCGACGCGCTCGCCGTCGGTGGCCAGCAGCACGGCATGGTGCTGCTCGACGAGGCGGGCGAGGTGGTGCGGCCTGCGCTGCTGTGGAACGACACCCGCTCCGCCGACGCCGCGACCACGCTGATCGAGGAGATGGGCGGACCGCAGGCGAGCGTCGAGGAGATCGGCAGCCTCATGGTCGCCTCCTTCACCGCGTCCAAGCTGCGCTGGGTGCGCGACGAGGAGCCCGAGAACGCGCAACGTGCTGCGCAGGTGCTGCTCCCGCACGACTTCGTCTCCCTCCACCTCGCCGAGTCCGGCACCGCCCCGTTCACCGATCGCGGCGATGCCTCCGGCACCGGCTACTACTCCACCCGCGAGGAGGCATGGAAGCCCGAGCTCGTCGAGGCCGCGCTCGGGAAGAACCTCGAGCTGCCGCGCCTGCCCTCGGCCCCCAACGAGGTCATGGCCCGCACCGCCTCCGGGGCCGCGATCGCGGCCGGCACCGGCGACAACATGGGCGCCGCGCTCGGCCTGTCGCTGGGCCCCGGCGACGTCTCCGTCTCGATCGGCACCTCCGGCGTGTGCGCGATGGTCAGTGATGCGCGTCCCGGCGATGCCAGCGGCACGGTGACCGGCTTCGCCGACGCGACCGGCCGCTTCCTACCTATGACCACCACCATCAACGCCTCCCGCATCCTCGAGGCCGGCCGCGCCCTGCTCGGCGTCAGCCACGAGGAGATGGCCGAGCTGGCGCTCGCCTCCGAGCCCGGCGCGCGCGGCGTGACCCTGCTGCCCTACTTCGACGGGGAGCGCACCCCGAACCGGCCCCACGCCCGCGCGACCCTGGCTGGCATGAGCAGCTCCACCACCCGCGAGGACGTGGCCCGCGCCTACGTCGAGGCCCTGCTGTGCTCGCTCGCCGACGGCATCACCTCCCTCGAGGAGCGCACCGGCACGGACGCGCGCCGCATCACCCTGATCGGCGGCGGCGCCCGCTCCCGCGCCGTCCAGCAGCTCGCGCCCGCGATCTTCGGCCGCGAGGTCACGATCGCGCCCGACGGGGAGTACGTCGCCCTCGGCGCCGCCCGTCAGGCCGCCTGGGCGCTCGCCGGCACCGACGAGCCGCCGGCCTGGGAGATCAGCGGCTCGCGGATCGTCGCGGCCGACGCGACGCCGCAGGTGCTCGAGGCGTACCGGGAGCTGAAGGAGCACACCGCGGACTGGAGCTGACGGCGCGAAGGCGTTCCCGCGGGAACGCCCCCGAGGCGACGTGGCAGGGTGTCAGACGGCCTCGACGGTGACGAGCCCCTGCACCTGGAAGTTACGTCCGGACGGTCGCGGACGGAAGAGAGCTGGGCCCGCCGATCGGGCTGGGGAGTCCGAGTGCTGCGTCTGGACCGTCACCCGTCTGGTGAGGCGGTCCAGATGCAGCACTCGGTGCGCAGGAGCGGACGAGGGGCGGCCGCGGGGCGGAGGAGGGTGGACGCAGCGGGGCGGGCCCACTGCGGCGCGGCGAGACGGAGACCGCCCCACCGTACGGCCATGGCTACACTCGGTGCTCGACACGGGGTGCCCCACCAGGGGCTGAGAGCACACCCGGAGAACCTGATCGAGTTCATGCTCGCGGAGGGATGTCGTCGATGCGCTGTGCGCTGTCGCCCTGCAGGCCACGGTCCTGCGGGCCAGGGCCGTGCTGGTCGCGGACCGGCACGCCGCCGCCCTGCACGCCGTCATCCGCTCTCCCGGCCCCCGTGTCGCCCCCGCGCAGCGCCGCGCCCCGATGCGGCCCTGCTCCGACCGCGACGCGTCCCTCCCGCTCGGCGGCGGGCGTGCTCGCATGCCCTGAAAGGACCGCACGACCATGACACCCTCCACCCCGACCACCCCCGCCTCCCGTCCCGCTCCCTCGCTCTCCGAGCAGGTCGTGCTCGTCACCGGGGGCGCCCGCGGTCTCGGCCGGGCCCTCACCGAGGCGTTCCTCCGCGAGGGAGCCAGGGTCGTCGTCGACCACCTCACCAGCGAGGCCGCCGCCCGGGAGATCGCCGACGCGCACCCCGGCCGGGCGATCGCCGTGCGCGCCGACGTGCGCGAGCGCGACCAGGTCGAGGCCCTGTTCGCCCGGGCCGAGGCCGAGTTCGGCGACCCCGTCGACACCGTCGTGAACAACGCCCTGGCCGGCTTCTCCTTCGACGGGGACGCCCGCGCGAAGGCGCACGAGATCGGCTACGAGGCCTTCGCGGGACAGTTCTCCGGCGCCGTGCAGGGCGCGCTGCACACCATCCAGTCCGCCCTGCCCGGCTTCGACCGCGCCGGCTCGGGACGCGTCGTCAACATCGGCACCAACCTCCTCCAGCACCCCGTCGTGCCCTACCACGACTACACCGCGGCGAAGGCGGCGCTGCTGGCCCTGACCCGCACCTTCGCCGCCGACCTCGGCCCCCGCGGCATCACGGTGAACATGGTCAGCGGCGGCCTGCTGCGCACCACCGACGCGAGCTCCGCGACCCCGGAGGCGGTGTTCGACGCGATCGCCGCGAGCACCCCGCTGCGCTCGGTGACCACTCCCGCCGAGCTCGCCGACGCCGCGCTCCTCCTCGCCTCGCCCTGGGCGCGGGCGATCACCGGGCAGAACCTCGTCGTCGACGGCGGGCTGGTGATGGACTGATGGCAACCCACGGCCACGCCCATGCCTCCGTGACCGGCGCCGCCCGCCGCCCGGTGCGACTGAACCTGTTCGCCCATGCCTGCGGCCACCACTCCGCGGCCTGGCGTGCGCCCGGCTCCTCGGTGGAGCGCCTCGCGGACATCACGTACTGGGAGGAGCTCGCCCGGATCGCGGAGCGGGGCCGGCTCGATGCGGTCTTCCTCGCCGACGGCCAGTCGATCGGCACGGCCGGCGTCGAGCGCGGCCCCGCCTGGATGCTCGAACCGCTCACCGCGCTCACCGCGATGGCCCGCGCCACGGAACGGGTCGGGCTGGTCACGACGGTCTCCAGCACCTTCTGGGACCCGTTCCACGCCGCCCGGCTGCTGGCGAGCCTGGACCACATCTCGCGCGGCCGGGCCGGGGTCAACGTCGTCACCTCGATGACCGACGAGGAGGCTCGCAACCACTCCATGACCGCCCTGCCGGGCCATGCGCAGCGCTACGCCACGGCGGGGGAGTTCCTCGAGGTGCTCCAGGGGCTGTGGAGCTCCTGGCCGATGGACAGCATCCTCGCCGAACCGGACGGCGCCTACGTCGACCCCGCTCTCCTGCGTCCGCCGCTGCATCGCGGGGAGGCCTTCGCCGTCGACGGGCCCTTGAACGTGCCGACCCCGCCGCAGGGCCGCCCGGTCCTCTTCCAGGCCGGGGCCTCGGAGCCCGGGCGCGCGCTCGCTGCCCGACACGCCGAGGGGATCTACGCCGTGGCCTGGGATCTCGCCTCCGCCCGCACCTATCGCAACGACATCCGCTCCCGCGCTGCGGCGCTCGGACGCGACCCCGACGCCCTCGCCGTCATGCCGGGGCTGGTCCCCTACGTCGCCTCGACCGAGGAGGAGGCTCGACGCCGCAAGGCCGAGCTCGACGCCCTGCTGCCCGTGCAGGACTCGCTGCGCCAGCTCTCCTTCTTCGTCGGCCAGGACACGTCGGACTGGGAGCTCGACGCCCCGGTCCCGCCGCTGCCGCCGCTGGAGGAGTTCCCCGGGCCGAAGGGCCGCTACGCCACGGTGCTGCGCATCCTCGAGACCGCCCGCCCGACCGTCCGCGAGCTGCTGGGGCTCCTCGCCGCAGGCGGCGGCCACGCGACCGTGATCGGCACCCCGGAGCAGGTGGCCGACGAGATTGAGCGCTGGGTCGACGCAGGAGCGGCCGACGGCTTCAACCTCATGCCCCCCACCCTGCCGGGCGGGATCGAGGAGTTCGTCGACCAGGTGGTGCCGGTGCTGCAACGGCGTGGGCGCTTCCGCTGCGAGTACGAGGGGACGACTCTGCGCGACCATCTCGGCCTGCCGCGGCCGCCGCAGGGGATGCCGGTGCCACCGGGAAGCTGACCGGCCCTGGCGGGCGTTGGGCCGGACGGGACCGCTGAGGGAGGGGACGGGGCCTGTTCGCAGCGTCCCCCCTCCCGCGGGAGGGGCGTCGCCCCGAGCGCTCAGAGCGAGCGCTCGGCCTGCTTCGCTTGGACCCGCCCCAGGATGGTGTCGGCGAAGAGCTCCGTCACCTCCGGGGCGAGGTGCAGGTTGTAGGTCGGCTCGAACAGCTCCGCCTCGATCAGCACCCGCCCGTGCTCGGCGGAGTCGACCAGGTCGATCCGTCCGTACAGCGGCGTGCCGAGCCCGGTCACGTCGGCGACCGCCGCGAGCACCCGCTCGGCGAAGGCCTGCTCGTCGGCGGAGGCGCCGACCAGTTGGGGGTTCTCCTGGTACTGGCCGCCGCGCAGTCCGCCTCCGCGGGCGAGCAGCGCGCCCTTCGCGACCGCATGGGTGAAGCGGCCGTCAAGGGTGTAGACCGCCTTCTCCCGGCCCTCGGAGAGCTCGGGGACCTCGGGCTGGACCATCGCGGTCTCGCCGGCGTCGAGGATCTGCCGGGCGAGGGCGAGCGCAGCGGGGTCCTCGCGCGCGAACAGGCCCGTGCGCTGGGAGCCGGCCCCGACGGCGGGCTTCACGACCACATGCGCGGCCTGCGTCGGCGACGCGAGCGCGTCGCGGACCGAGTCGAGCGCGCGGTGGTAGCTCGTCGGGATCACGGGGATGCCCGCGGCCTCGAGCTCGAGGAGATAGTGCTTGTCCATGTTCCAGCGGACCAGCTCCGGCTCGTTGAGCACGTGGGTCTGCGTCCCCGCATGCGCGAGCCACGCCGCGAACTCGGCGGGGTGCTGGGCGTAGTCCCAGGGGCTGCGGAGCACTGCGAGGTCCCAGGATGCCCAGTCGACCGACGCGTCATGCCAGTCCAGCGACGCCGCCTCGACGCCGCGGTCGCGCAGCGCGGCGACCAGCGGGGCGCAGTCGCGGTCGGGATCCGCGGAGGTGAAGGCGCCGGGGGAGGTGGTCACGATGCCGATTCGCGTCATGGTATCGAGGGTAGGACGCACGGTGGGCGGCCCGACGCCGCGTCCGCCGGCGGGGACGACTCATCTGCATCTGTATGCGACTCATGTAGCCCTAGTGTCCCGATCGCTCCGCTGTGAATGTCCGACAATCGGCAATCGCATGTGACCTGCAGAAGTTACTTGCCCGTTATCGACTGCCTGGCAATCCCCTGAGGGTTGTGCGAGTATCTATGCGACTCCACGCGTGATCGAGGGCGGGGGAGCGGCCCGGGAGGGCCCACCCGTCCCCGCCGTCAGGGCGCGCCCCATGCGGCGCTGAGGCGAGGCCTCGCCCGGGCGAGATTCGACGCGATCCGCGACGGGGTCGATCGCCGGTCGGCCCCGCGAGGGGCCCCGTCTGGCCCGATGCGCCCTGCGGCGCGGGGGACCGGCCGCACGTGACCGGTCCACCGCGACGAGAGGAAGTCCATGCCGCCCGCTCCCTCAGGCGAGATCATCCAGCTCGGAATCATCGGGATCGCCCTGCTCCTGCTCCTGTTCTACGGGGGCACGATGTGGATGTCCGTGGCGATCTCCCGCAAACAGGAGAACGCCGACGACTACATGACCGCCGGCAACCGCATCGGCTTCGGCGTCTCCGCCGCCTCCATGACGGCCACCTGGATCTGGGCGTCCTCGATGTACGCCTCGGTGACCGCCGGATACACCTACGGCGTCTCCGGCCCCATCCACTACGGGCTCTGGGGCGCGCTGATGATCCTGTTCATCTACCCCTTCGGCAAGCGGATCCGGAAGGTCGCCCCGCGAGCCCACACCCTCGCCGAGGTGATGTACGCCCGCCACGGCCGCTCCTCGCAGCTGATGCTCGCCGGCTCCAACGTGCTCGGCTCCGTCATCTCGTTGACCTCGAACTTCATCGCCGGCGGCGCGATCATCTCGATGCTCTCCCCGCTCAGCTTCGGGGCGGGCATCCTCATCATCGCCGGCGGCGTGCTGCTGTACACGCTGTGGTCAGGCTTCCGCGCCTCCGTCCTGACCGACTTCACTCAGGTCATGGCGATGCTCGGCGCGGCCGTCGTGATCATCCCGGCGGTGTTCTTCCTCGCCGGCGGGCCCTCGATGTTCGCCGAGGGGGTCGCGGCCGGGAACGTCACCCCGCAGCAGGAGAGCTTCTTCTCGTCCGACGCCTTCATGAACCAGGGCGCCCCCTACATCGCCGCAGTGCTCGCCTACGCGATCGGCAACCAGACCATCGCCCAGCGCCTCTTCGCCGTGCGCGAGGACCTGATCAAGCCCACCTTCGTCACCGCGACCATCGGCTACGGCGCGACCGTGATCGGCGTGGGCATGCTCGGCGTGATGGCGCTGTACCTGGGCGTGGAGCCCATGGGCGGCGACGTGAACAATCTGATGCCGCAGATGGTGGGCACCTACCTGCCCGTCGCCCTGGTCGCGCTCGCCTTCGTGATGATCATCGGCTCGCTGTCCTCCACCGCGGACTCCGACCTCGCGGCGCTGAGCTCGATCGTGATGACCGACGTCTACGGCCAGTCCGTCGGCCGGAAGAACGTCGACCCGAAGCTCATGCTGCTCATCGGTCGGATCACGATGATCGTGGCGACGGGCCTCGCGCTCTACTTCGCCACCGCTCGCTTCAACATCCTGGACCTGCTGGTGTTCGTCGGCGCCCTGTGGGGCTGCCTCGTGTTCCCGGTGATCGCCTCCTTCTACTGGAAGAAGGTCACCAACCGCGCCTTCACCCTCTCCGTGATCGCCGCGCTCGTGGTGTTCCTGCCGGTGCGCTTCGAGCTCCTCCCGCTCGAGGGCGCCTGGGCGCTGGTGGTCGAGCTGCTGGCGATCGTCGGCGTGGGCGTGGTGCTGGGGATCATGGCGTTCGGCTTCTTCGGGCTGCGCGCGGCGATCGTGATCGGCGCGACGGCGACCATCGCGGTGCTGCCCTTCGGGTTCGGATACCTGCGTGACTACGAGACCCTCTCGGGATCGCTCGTCGCCTACGCCGTCTCGTTCCTGGTGTGCTGGGCGCTCAGCGCCCGCTCCTCGCAGGACTTCGACTTCTCGGTGATCCGCAGGGTCACCGGGGACTTCGACGAGGAGACGCCCGCCTCCGACCTCGAGGACCTCGCCGACGACGATCGCGTCGCGGGCCGCGGCCCCGCCCGCTGACCCGTCGGCCGCTCTGACCCGTCGGCTGCTCTGCCCGCCGGACGTGTCGGTCCTGCCGGCCCCGGTGCCGCGGGCGGCCCCGCCTCGACGGGGCCGCCCCGCCCCTCGTCCCTGCCGGCCGTGCGCCGGCCCCGCTCCCCGAAGGAGAGAACCATGACCGCTCTGCTGACCGCCTACGTGCTCATGTGGCCCGTGCTCGTGCTCGGGATCCTCGTCACGATCACCCGCGGCTTCGCCAAGGACGTGCGCGAGGCCCGCAAGGAGGGCCGCCCGATCATCTGAGGCCCGACGGCTCAGTTCCCGACGCCGCTGTTGCGGTAGGCGGCCTTGAGGATCCGCAGCGACCCCATCGCCTCGGCGGGCCCGATCCAGAACGGCCCCTCGGAGTCCAGTCCCGCGTAGAAGTCGCGGATCAGCTCCTCGTGGGAGACGCCCCAGTAGGAGCGGCCTCCCGCGGTCGCGACCCGGTCGGAGAAGCTGTCCACCCGGCCGTCCTTCCAGCGCACGGTGAGACCGCCGACGCTGCCGGAGCGGACCTCGAGATAGGCGCTCTCCGTCTCGACCTCGATCTCGACCGGCCGCGCGACCGGCGCGGTGAGCGTCGCGTAGAAGGTGGTGGTGATGCCGGAGGCGTGGTGGAGGACGAGGTCGGCGGTGTCCTCGGTCTCGACGACGCCCGCGAACTTCTTCTGCGAGACCAGGCCCTCGCTCCGCTCGAACGGGCCCAGCAGCCACTGCACGAGGTCGAGGGTGTGGATCGCCTGGTTGATCAGCAGCCCGCCGCCCGCGGTCTCCCAGCGGCCGCGCCACGGCTTGGCCGCGTAGTACTCCGCCGTGCGCGACCAGACCACCGACGCATAGGCGCCCCGGACCGCGCCGAGGTCCCCGCTCGCCAGCAGCCGGTGCAGCTCCTGGCTGCCGCGGTTGTAGCGGTTCTGGAAGCAGATCGCGACCTTCGGCGCGCCCGCGCCGCCGTCGGCCCGCGGGGCGGAGACTGCGGCCAGCGCCTCGACCAGTCGCTCGCCCTCGGCGAGCGTGTGCGCGAGCGGCTTCTCCTGGAGCACGTGCACGCCCCGCTCGAGCGCGGCGAGGGAGGGGCCGACGTGCTGGTCGTGCGGCGTGGTGACGTGCACGGCGTCGGGGCCGAGGGCGTCGATCAGCTCCTCGGCGCTCGCGAAGGTCGGCAGTCCGGTGTCCGCGGCGGCGCGCTCCCGCGCGGCGGGGTCGACGTCCGCGATGCCGACGAGCTCGAGCCCGTCGGTCGCCTCGATCGCCCCGATATGGACGACGGAGACGTCCCCGTAGCCGATCAGACCGATGCGACGCTGCGCCATGAGCCGTGCCTCCTCGCCGCTCCGCTGCGGCACCTGGGTGGACAGAATGAATCCCGGCCATTCTCCCCGGTGAGGTGACGGAGCGGTATCCGTTGCCATGCGATGCCCGCCCTGCGCCGCCCCATCACTCGCCGATGCTCGCCGGGGTCGTGCTCGGGGTGTCCGGGGTCGTGCTGCTCCTGGCCGTGGTGCATGTGCTGCGGGCGTTCGGGATCGTCGGCGGGATCTGCTGAGCGGGGCGCGCCGACGCGGGAGGGCGCCGCGGGCTCGACTCAGGGCACGATCCACCCGGCCGCGCGGAACAGCTCGTACCACTCGGCGCGGGTCAGCGGCACCTCGGAGCCGGCGGCGGAGTCCGCGACACGCTGCGGGGTGGTGGTGCCGAGCACGACCTGCATCTGCGCGGGGTGGCGGGTGATCCAGGCGGTGGCGATGCCCTCGGGGGTCTCGTCGTACTTCGCCGCCAGCCGGTCGATGACGGCGTTCAGCTCGGCATGCTCCGGGTGGCCGAGGAAGACGCCGTCGAAGAAGCCCGCCTGGAACGGGGACCAGGCCTGGATCGTGATGTCGTGCAGGCGGCAGAAGTCGAGGATCCCGCCGCCGTCGCGGACGGTCGACTGGTCGCTGCCCTGCATGTTCGAGGCCACGCCCTGCGCGACGATCGTCGAGTGCGTGATCGACAGCTGCAGCTGGTTGGCGACGATCGGCTGGTCCAGGTGCTTCTGCAGCAGCTCGATCTGGCGCGGGGTGTGGTTGGAGACGCCGAAGTGGCGCACCTTGCCGCTCGCGTGCAGCTCGTCGAAGGCGCGCGCGACCTCCTCCGGCTCGACCAGGGCGTCGGGGCGGTGCAGCAGCAGGATGTCGATGCGGTCGGTGCGCAGCGCGCGCAGCGAGCCCTCGACCGACTCGACCAGGTGCTCGTAGCTGTAGTCGAAGTACGGACCCTCGGGCACGATCCCGGCCTTGGTCTGGATCGTGACCTGGTCGCGCTCCGACGGGGTCAGTGCGAGCGCCTCGGCGAAGCGCTCCTCGCAGCGGTGCTTCTGTCCGCCGTAGATGTCGGCGTGGTCGAGGAAGTCGATGCCGGCGTCGCGGGCCGTGCGGACCAGGGTGCGGATCTCCTCGTCGGACTTCTCGGCGATCCGCATCAGGCCGAGCACCACGTTCGGCGCGGTGATGTCGGTGTGGGGGAGGGTGAACTGCTTCATGGCATGACCTCGTCGGCATCGGGGGCGGAGCGCCGGCTCCCGGCGCAGGACGCCCGTGCGGCGCCGCCGCACAGAAGCCTACGCGCCCCCGCCGCGCGGCCTCTGCCTCCCCGGCCTCTGCCTCCCCGGCCTCTGCCTCCGGTCCTGCCCAATTCCCGTCACCCTGCCCCCGCCGCCCGCAAACTTCTGCGCTTTCTGCGTGACCTCAATGCCCTATGGCGGTTGAGGTCACGCAGAGAGCGCATTTGTGTGCGGCAGGACTCGCACGTCGGCTGCGGCGGGGCCTGCGCGGCAGTGCGAGGGGAGGGTCAGCGGACGGCGGGGGAGAGCTCCCGCTGCAGGAAGAGCGCCGCCGCGCCGAGCGCGCCGACCCCGTCGCCGAGCTGAGCACGAGAGCGTGGACACCTTCGCCGCCGAGATCGCGGACTTCGTCACCTGCCTCGAGACGGGCCGCCGCCCGCTGAACACCGAGGACGAGGGCATCGCCGTGCTCGGCATCATCCTCGCCGCCTACGAGAGCTCCCGCACCGGGTCCGCCGCGGAGGTGCTCTCCGTCTGAGCCGTGCTCTCCGCCCGAGCCGCTGCGGCTGGGCATGATTCCGCGTCCTCTCCGTGACCTCGCCCGCCATAGGGCGCCGAGGTCACGGAGAGGGCGCGGAAGTCTGCGCACGGGCCTCGGCGGGCGCGTGCCCGG
This sequence comes from Brachybacterium atlanticum, assembly GCF_025669985.1. Lineage (NCBI taxonomy): Bacteria > Bacillati > Actinomycetota > Actinomycetes > Micrococcales > Dermabacteraceae > Brachybacterium > Brachybacterium atlanticum. The sequence continues at coordinate 60,985 of NZ_JAKJJW010000003.1, forward strand.
TGAGCATCGCGCGACCTCCCGGTGAGCGGCTGGTGACGGGCGACCGTCCGTCCCGGCCCGACGCCGCGCCCGTCGGTTACAGTCGGACTCGCACGTCAGGCACCGATCGGCCTGTCGCCCCGGCAGGTCAGGACGCCCGGCGCACGCATGCGACGACCCGCACTCGACGACGAGGGAGACCCCCGATGACCACGCCTGCCTCCACACCCACCGCCCCCGATCGCAACCTCGCCCTCGAGCTCGTGCGCGTCACCGAGGCCGCCGCCATCGCCGGCGGCCGCTGGGTGGGCGCGGGCGACAAGAACCGGGCCGACGGCGCCGCCGTCGACGCCATGCGCTCCTTCATGGACACCGTCCGGATGAACGGCACGGTCGTGATCGGCGAGGGCGAGAAGGACGAGGCGCCGATGCTGTTCAACGGGGAGCAGGTCGGCGACGGCACCGGTCCGGACGTCGACGTCGCGGTCGACCCGATCGACGGCACCCGCCTCACCGCGATGGGGTACGACAACGCCCTCGCCGTCTTCGCGGTCGCCGAGAAGGGCAGCATGTACGACCCCTCGGCCGTGTTCTACATGGAGAAGATGGTGGTGGGGCCCGAGGCGGCGGAGTACGTGGACCTGCGCCTGCCGATCGAGCAGAACATCAAGCTCGTCGCCAAGGCGCTGGACAAGCCCGTCAACCAGGTCACCGTGTGCGTGCTCGAGCGGCCCCGCCACGAGCCGCTGGTGCAGGAGATCCGTGCGGCCGGGGCGCGCGTCAAGTTCATCATGGACGGCGACGTGGCCGGCGCGATCGCCGCCGCCCGCGGTGCCGGGGTGGACATGCTGCTGGGCACCGGCGGCACCCCCGAGGGCATCATCGCCGCCTGCGCGGTGAAGGCCACCGGCGGCATGATCCAGGGCCGCCTCGCCCCGACCGACGACGCGGAGCGGCAGAGGGCGATCGACGCCGGCCACGACCTGGACCGCGTGCTGACCACGGACGACCTGGTCACCTCGGACAACTGCTACTTCGCGGCGACCGGCATCACCGACGGCGACCTGCTGCGCGGCGTGCGCTACCGCCACGACCGCATCGTCACCGAGTCGATCGTCATGCGCTCCACCTCCGGGACGGTCCGCCTGGTCGAGGCCGAGCACCGCGCCGACAAGTGGGACCGCTGGCTCTCCGAGTGAGCCGGCCGGGCCGACGGGCGACGCGCCGGGGCGCGCTTCCCGTCGGTCACTGTTCGTGCAGTTCATGCGCCTGCGCGGAGTACACCTGCAAGTCGCCCGACCAACTGGTGTCACTGTGACCAGAACCCCGCCTATCGTGGATGCATGTCCTCCTCGCCCCCGAGCAGCGCCCCCGAGATCCACGTCGCGGTCGACCTGATCGTCCTGACGCTCCGTGACGGCGCGCTGAGCGTGCTGCTGATCCAGCGCGACGACGAGCCGCACAAGGGGGCGTGGGCGCTCCCGGGCGGCTTCATCGAGTACGGCGAGGACCTCGACGGCGCCGCCTACCGGGTGCTCTCCGACGAGGCGTCGCTGGGCAGCGGCGCCGTGCACCTCGAGCAGGTGCGCACGTTCGGCACTCCGGGTCGTGACCCGCGCGGGCACGTCGTCTCCGTCGCGTTCATGGCCCTCGGCGCGGACCTGCCCGACCCCCGCCGCGGCGAGGACGTGGCCGACGCGCGCTGGTGGTCGATCGCCGACCTCGACGGCATCTCCCTCGCCTTCGACCACGCCACCGTGCTCGAGGCCTCGATCGAGCGGGCGCGCAGCAAGCTCGAGTACACGACCCTGGCGGTGACCTTCTTGCCCGAGGAGTTCACGATCTCGCAGCTGCGCGGGGTGTACGAGAGCGTCTGGGGCCGTTCGCTGGACGCCGGGAACTTCCACCGCAAGGCCACCCGCTCCGAAGGCTTCCTGATGGAGCTGGACCGCCACGCGGCGCCGACGGGCGGACGCCCGGCCCGGCTGTACCGGGCGGGCTTCGGCACCTCGCTCGTCCCGCCGCTGCTGCGCGCCGGGGACTGACCCGGACCGGCGCTGCGACCGGCAGCCTCCCGTGGCCTCGACGGGCCGAAGGTGGTGCGAGCAGGCCATGTATGCACCTCGCCCCATCATCGGCCCGTGGGCGACACCGACGGCAGGGCGGCGTCCGGCCGACGGGACCTGAGTCCCCCGGGAGGGGACCTCGAGGAGCCTACTGTCTATTCATCGCCTCCCCTCGGCAACGGGGGTCGAGGCGGAAGGACCCCGGGTCGGCAGGGGAGAGCGGACTCGGCACGAGGGCGGTGGGCAGTGCTCACCGCCCTCGGTCCTGCCCGGGGCCACCCAGCACCTGCCCGTGGGCCCGCCGCCTCATGGGCCCGTGCTCCGTGGGCCCGCAGCTATGGTGTGGAGCACGCACAAACAGTTAAGGCTTGAAGTGTATATCGAGCCGGCGCATGCTGGTACCAACGCCCGCCGCACGAAAGGCAGCATCATGACGGCCTCATCCCTGACCTCCACCTCCGCCTCCGCCCGGACCGTCGGCGAGCAGCACCTCTCCGCCGACCTCGCCATGGACGCCGTCACCCTGCGCGTCGGCGACCTCGAGCTGATGAGCTCCTACTACGAGAACGCCCTCGCACTGCAGCCGATCGAGGAGCGCACCCGCGTGGGCGGCGAGGTCCACCGCGTGCTCGGCCGCGGTGACGTCCCCTTCTTCCGCCTCGTCGCGACCCCGGGGCTGCCCGGCGTCGACCCGAGCCAGGCCGGCCTGTTCCACACCGCGATCCTCTTCGAGGACCAGGCGTCCCTCGCCGGCACCGTGCTCCGCGCCGCGCAGGACCCCCGCTCCCGCTTCGCCGGCACCGGCGACCACCTCGTCTCCGAGGCCTTCTACTTCACCGACCCCGAGGGCAACGGCATCGAGCTGTACTGGGACCGCCCCCGCGACCAGTGGCAGTGGACGAACGGCCAGGTCGCGATGGACACCCTGTTCATCGACCCGAACAAGTACCTCGCCGAGCACCTGACCGACGAGGCCAGTGCCACCCCGGGCATGCGCCCCGGCATCGTCGGCCACGTCCACCTGCAGGTCGGCGACGTGGACACCGCCCGCCGCTTCTACGTCGACACCCTCGGCTTCGAGACCACCGTCGGCTCCCACCCGGGCGCGCTGTTCGCCGCGGCCGGCGGCTACCACCACCACGTCGCGATGAACAGCTGGAACAGCCGCGGCGCCGGCCCCCGCGCGACCGCCCTGGGTCTCGCCGACGTGGCGATCACCCTCCCCGGACGCGAGGACCTCGACGCGCTGACCGCCCGCCTCGGCCGCGCGGGCCTCTCCTTCGCCGACACCGGCCGCTCCGTCCGGGTCGAGGACCCGTGGGGCACGCCCGTCACCCTGAGCCTCCCGGGCACCGGGACCGAGGAGCTGCTCGCCCGCTGAGCACCCGCGGACGCGGAGCCGCCGCACACAGAACGGGACCGACCTCTCCGGAGGTCGGTCCCGTTCTGTCTGGAGGTTGTTCGGGGCGCGTCAGTCGCAGTTGCCGTCGGCGTCGCAGGCCTGTCCGCCCGCGAAGGATCCGCCCAGCAGCGAGGAGAGGGAGGTCAGCTGCTGCGGCGCGGCCTCGACCGGCTCGGTCCCCTCGGATCGGACGGTGCCGGCCTGTGCGGCGTCGGGCTGTGCGGGGTGGGCGCTGCTCGCGGGGCGGCGGGCTGCCTCGGCGGCGGCGGCGTCGTCGTGCGTGCGGTCGATGTCGCTCATGCCTGCTCCGCCTCGCCGCGCTCGACCCGCGCTTCCTCGGCGATCTGCCGCAGCGCCTGGCGGAAGGCGTCCGTCGGGAGCGCTCCGGGCGCCGTGTACTTGTCGTTGAACAGGAAGAACGGCACGCCGCGCGCGCCCATCGAGGCCGCCTCGCGCACCTCCGCCTCGACCGCCTCGTCGTGCGCACCGCCCTCGAGCGCCTCGCGCGCGACCTGCTCCTCGAGACCGGCGGCGACCGCGCGAGAGAGGACCACGTCGGCCTCGAAGGGGTTCAGCGCGCCGGTGAAGTAGCCGCGCTGCAGGTCGAGGAAGAACGCGGTCGCGGCGTCGGTCCCGTGCGCCGCGCCGATCGCCTGCATCACGCGGTGCACGCCGCGGGTGTTCGCCATCGGCCGCTCGGTGGAGTACTCGCGACCGATCTCCTCGGCCATGGCCTTGATCTGCGCCTCCGTCTCGCGCACCTGCTCGGCCGGCATGCCCTTGGCGCGCACCAGGTGCTCGATGTTGTCCTGCGAGCCGCCGACGGGAGAGGTGGGGTCGAGCTCGAAGGAGTGGGCGCGCACGTGCACCTGCCCGGTCAGCCCCTCGGCCTCGATCGCGTCCTGGAGGCGGGACTCGCCGATGTAGCACCACGGGCAGACCACGTCGGTCCACACGTCGACCGTGATCAGCGGGGCGGCGTCGGTCGGGGCGTCCTGGGACGTGGTCATCGGATCCTCCGGGTGGGGCGGGTGCGGTCGGGGCGCGAGGAGCGCCGGCCGACGAGGTGGTGAAGATGCTTCCTTGAAAACTGTACTGGTGGGTTGCGGGGGCGGCCAGGGGAGCGCGACGATTTTCGCTCGCGGCACAGGCACAGGCACAGGCACAGGCACAGGCGCAGGCGCTGGCGCAGGTGCGGGGGACGGGGGAGGCGCGTGCGCGGAGCAGAGGCGGGCGGAGGTGCAGGCGCGGGAGCGGGTCCAGCACCGGCAGCCGGCGTCGCGATGCCGTGATGCCACACTGGAGGACGCTCCGCCGCCGCGCGGAGCGACGGAGACGAGCAGGAGACGAGCCGATGACCGCGCACGCCACCCCCGAGCAGCCAGGCCCCGAGCTGGCCGACGCGTCGGATCCGCACGACCCCGCGGCCGGGACGGTCTCGGAGAGGCCCTCGCCGCCCGTGTGGCCCGCGGCCGAGGCGCACGACGTCTGGTCCGAGCAGGGCGCCGACGGCGGCGCGGGCGCGCAGGACTGGCTGCAGGGTCCCGTGGAGCCGCGACCCGAACCGCCCACCGACGAGCTGCCCGTCGCCGAGCCCGCCCCGGAGAGCTCCGCCCCGGCCGCACCCCTCGCGGCGGCGCCCGACGCGGCGACGGGCCAGATCGACACCCCGACCGCCCCCGACGTCGAACCTGACCGCGACCCCGAGTCCGGCGAGCACTGGCACGTGGTCGACCAGCCGCTCGGCTCCGACACGCAGAACGCAGACCCACAGGTCGCAGCACCGCAGTCCGGCGCCGCGCAGGCCGGCACCGTCCCGTACGGCATGCCGCCCGTCGCCGGCGCCCCGTCGAGGCGGCCCGCCGAGGACCACGCGCTGCCCGCCGACGCCCGCCGCGACACCGCAGGAGCGGACCCGCGGGACGCCAGGACCTCGGAGAACGGCGGCGCCGTCGCGCAGCGGATGCCGCATCGTCCCCCGCACCGCCCCTCGCAGCCCGGGGCGACCGCAGCCCACCACGACGAGGCACCCGCTGCCCCTTCCCGCCCGGCCGACCTCGCCCCCGCGCCGCCCGCCCGCCCCGGCGGCACCCTCTCCGCCACCCTCGAGCTGCTCGCCCCGCACCTGCGCCCCCAGCGACCCGCGCTGGCCACGGGCGGGATCACCCTGGTCCTCGGCACGATCGCGCTGGCCCTGGCACCCCTCGCCCTGCGCGGCGGCCTCGATGCGGCCGGCGGCGCCGGCGCCGGCCCGTCGGCCGCCCTCCCCGCCGCGATCGGCCTCGCCGTGGCCGCACTGATCGGGGTGGGGCTGCGCGCGCTCGCGTCCACATCCCTGGACGGTGCCAGCTCCCGCGCCGCGACCGGGCTGCGCTCCCGCCTGCTGCACCACCTCCATCGCCTCAGCCCTGGCCGGGACATCGAGGACCTCGAGGGCGCCGCGACCCCGCTGCTCGAGGACGTGGCGAGCCTGCGCGACCTCGTCGGCCGTGTCGGACCGCGCCTCCTCGGCGCCGTGATCGCACTGGTCACGCTGCTGATCACAGTGCTCGTGATCGCCCCGTCCCTGGCTCCCGTGCCGATCCTGGCCGCGGTCCTCGCCGCCGTGGTCAGCATCCTGACCGGACGCGGCGGGGAACGCCGCGAGACCGCCGCCAGGACGGACGCCGCCGCCCTCGCGGACACCGCCCAGGAGCTCCTCGCCGCGACCCGCACCGTGCAGTCCTACGGCCTCGAGGACCGCGCCGCCTCCACCCTCGCCGAGGTCGGGGCCCGTGCCGCCCGCTCCCGCTCCGCCGCCCGCCGCGGCCGGGTGCTGGGCCTGGCCGCGCACTCCCTCGTCGGCGCGGCGGGTGCGGTCGCCGTGCTCCTGCTCGCCGGGGCGCAGCCCGGGGGACCGAGCGCCGGCGACCTCGTCGTCGTGCTCGCCGCGACCCTCGCCGCGGTCCCCCTGGCCGGCGCGATCGTCCGCTTCCGCGTCGAGATCGCCTCCGCCGTCGCCGCCGCGTCCGGGCTCTCCGACCTCCTCTCCCGCACCGCCGCGATCGGCGAGCCGCCCCGCACCCTCGGCGTCGGCCGCCTGCGCGGCGAGGTCGTGTTCTCCGCGATCACCGCGCACTCGGAGCGCGGCCCCCGCTTCGACGGCATGTCCGTCGTCATCCCCGCCGGTCAGCGTGTGGCACTCATGGACCGCAGCGGCGCCGAGGCCTCCGCCCTGCTGTCCTACCTGCTGCGCTTCGACCAGCCCGAGACCGGGCGGGTGCTGCTGGACCGCTACGACACCCGCTCCCTGTCGCTGGCGGACCTGCGCGGCGCCCTCGCCGTCGTCCAGCGCGAGCCGGCGCTGTTCTCCGAGACCGTGCGCGAGAACATCCGCGCCGGCCGGCCCGAGGCGGACGACCTCGAGGTGGCCGAGGCCGCACGCCGCAGCGGCGCCGACGCCCTCCACTCCGAGCTCCCGAACGGGTACGAGACCCTGTTGGTGCGCCGCGGCGCCGCGCTCACCGACGGGCGCCGGCGACGCATCGCCATCGCCCGCGCCCTGCTGCGCGATGCGCCGGTGGTGCTGCTGGACCGCGCCGACGCCGAGCTCGCCCCGCGCGAGCGCGCCGAGGTGCTCGCCGCGCTCGATGCGCTGGTGGAGGGCCGCACCGCGCTGATCCACAGCCGCGACCCCGAGACCGTGCTCGGCGCCGACCGGGTGCTGTGGTTCGAGGACGGGCGCCTCGTCGAGGACGGCCACCCCGATCGTCTCGCCGACGACCCCGACAGCCGCCTGGCGACCTGGCTGCTGGAGGCCGACGACCCCGAGGCCTGACCCGCGCCCCGCCGGGCACCTGTTCCTCTCCTGCCCTCCATGCCCGCGACACCTCGATGGCACCTGCGGCTGTCACGGTGACAGGGACCCGTCCGGGACCGGCTGTGGCCGCCAGTGGGAGGGAAGCGCAATGATCGTGTCCGTCATCGGTGTGGGATATCTGGGAGCGGTGCACGCCGCCGCGATGGCCGAGCCCGGCCACGACGTGATCGGCCTGGACGTGGACTCAGGCCGCGTCGCGGCCATGCAGACGGGCCGCGCCCCCTTCCACGAGCCCGGCTTCGAGGAGATCCTCCGCCGCGGCCTGGCCGCCGCACGCCTCTGCTTCACCACCGACGACGCCGAGATCGCCCACGCCGACGTGCACTTCCTGGGCCTCGGCACCCCGCAGCGGGCCGACGGATTCGGCGCCGACCTGCGCTCTCTCGAGGCCGCCGTCCCCTCCCTCACCGCGGTGCTGCCCGCCCGCGGCGGCGCGCCGACCCTGGTCGTCGGCAAGTCCACCGTCCCTGTCGTCGGACCCGAGGGGAATGGACGGGTGCTGGCGCAGGGCGTACCTCTATGCCGATATAGGCATAGAGGTACGCCCTGCGCCATGACCTGACCACGCCCACCGCCACACCCCGTGAGGCGTCACGTTCAGGAGGCGAGAGGGCGGCGGTGCTCCCGTCGGCGGAGGATCGTGAGCAGCAGCTCGGAGGTCCGCTCCCAGTCGAGGAAGACTTGTTCCCAGGTCAGCCTGGTCACGGTGTAGCGGCGGGCCTGCAGCAGCAGATCCCGTGCCCGGTCCAGGTGGTACTGCCGGGGGTTGTCGTGGAACTGGACGCTGTCGCACTCGATGATCCAGTTCTGGCCGAGCTTCAGATCCACTCGTCCCACGCCCGGAACGACGACCTGAGGCGTGACCGGTACGTGCAGCGACTCGAGCCACCAGCGCACGGCCGTCTCGGTCCCGGACTCGGCGAGCGCGGAGATACGGGCCAGCTGCCTCCGTCGGGAGGAGGCGAGACCGGAGACGATCCGCTGCGCCACATCCCAGGTCAGCAGCTCCTTGTTCAGCGCCGATTCGAAAAGGATCGCCGCGTCTCGAACGGGGAGGCACCGGCCGGCATGCTCGAGCGCCAGCTCGAGGTCGGCGACCGGATCGCGATCGGGCCAGCTTCTCATCTCACTGCCGTGCACGACGAGCGACGGCGACCGGCCGAACTCCGGAAGGGCGCGAGGACGGTAGACGTGCTCGCCGGCGTGGAGAGGGATCCACAGGCCGTGGTGCCGGGCAGCGCTGACGCAGGTCGGCCGCACTCCCTGCCCCAGAAGTGCGACGAGGTCGGCCGGCGCCGTGCTCCGGACGTACCAGGAGTCCACCCTCTGCATGAGACCGTGTCGAAGGAATCGTCGGCGCGCCGCCTCGTCGATGCCGACAGTGCGCAGGTCTGAGCGATGGATGATCCCGGGTATCTGCATCGCCTCAGTACAGCCATGACATGACCGCTGTTGCGGAGCGGGGGCGGCGGTGTGGACGAGGGAGGGCTGTGGAGGGGAGGTGCGGGGAGCCGGACAGGCCGAGGAGCAGGGAACCGGCAGGGGCGGAGCCGGACAGGCCGAGCAGCAGGGAGCGGGCAGGGACGGCCGGGCCGATGGGGCCTCAGGGCTCGGACCGACGTCGCCGAGGCTCGACGGAGGCCGTCGACCGATAATGCGGCGCCGTGGGTGACCGGGCGGATCGGGGGCGACCGGGCAGGCGAGAGGACCAGTGAGGGCAGGTGCTGGGGTGCCGGGTATTGGCGCAGGGCGTACCACTATGCCTATATAGGCATAGTGGTACGCCCTGCGCCATGACCTGACCACGCTCCCGCCGGGGAACGGGGAACGGGGAACGGGGAACGGGGAACGGGGAACGGGGAACGGGGAACGGGGAACGGGGAACGGGGAACGGGGCACGGGGCACGGGGCACGGGGCACGGGGCACGGGGCACGGGGCACGGGGCACGGGGGAACCGCGCGCCTAGGTGCGGGGCCTGGCCTGTCGGGGCCGACCCGGCGCGGCTGACAGGGCGAAGCGCCGGCGCCTCAGGCGCGGGCGGCGGAGCCCGTGGCGGGCTCCGGCTCCTCCTCGTCCGCGCCGTCCGGCCCGCCCTCGTCCGCGCCGAGCGTGCGCAGCGTGCGGCGCCGCTGGACGACCGCGCCGAGCAGCCCCAGCACGACGCCGACCACCAGCCAGCCCGACAGCCAGGCGAGGTCCCCGGCCGGGTCGATCCAGCCCCCGCCGATCGCTCCGCGGAAGGCGTCGACCGCATGGGTCATCGGCAGGTACGGGTGGAGCATCTGGAAGAAGCCCGGCAGGGTCGGGACCGGGTAGGTGCCGCCCGCCCCGGAGATCTGCAGCGCGATCAGCACCAGGGCGACGAACTTCCCGACCGGCCCGAACAGGGCGCCGAAGCCGTGGTTCAGGGCGACGAACACCAGCGAGGTCAGCCCCGCGAGCCCGAACATCAGCGGCAGGTCGTCGATGGTGAGGCCGATCAGCCAGTGCAGAGCCCCGACGGCGATCAGCGTCTGGACGAGACCCAGCAGGAAGGCGGGGACGAGCCCGCCTGCCAGCAGTCGCACCGGCCCCGTCCCGCGCGCCATCGCGTCGGAGGAGAACGGCGGCATCATCAGGAAGATCGCCATGCCGCCGACCCACAGGCTGATCGCGAGGAACAGCGGAGCGAGGCCCTCGCCGAAGCGGCCCAGATCGTGCTGGCGCTCGAAGTCCATCTGCACCGCGTCCGAGGCGGTGCCGGCGAGCGCGCTGCTCTCCTCGTCGGAGTAGGAGGGGACGTCGTCCTTCGCATCGGAGAGGCTGTCGGCGAGCTCGGTCGAGCCGTCGTCGAGCTTCTCGGCGCCGTCGTCGAGGTCGGTCGCGCCGTCGGCGAGCTGCGTCGCGCCGTCGTCCACCTGGCGGGCGCCGTCGGCGAGCTCGGCCGAGCCGTCCGCGAGGGTGCCGGCGCCGTCGGCGAGCTGCTGCGCCCCGTCGCGCGCCTCGCCCGTCTTGTCGGCGAGAGTGCCGGCGCCGTCCCTGAGGGTGCCGGTGCCGTCGGCGAGCTGATCAGCGCCGTCGCGGGCCGAGCCGACGCCGTCGGTGTACTGGGTGACGCCGGAGGCGAGGTCCTGGGCGCCGTCGCGGGCGGTGCCCGTCGCGGCGGCGAGCTGGTCCGCGCCGGAGGCGACCTCGCGGGCGCCGGAGTTCAGACGGTGGATGTCCTGCACGCCCTGGTCCAGGGTGCGGTACGCCTCGGGCAGCGCGAGGGCGGCGGTGCGGGCCTGGTCGGCGAGCTCCGCGGCGAGGTCGGAGGCGCTCTGGCCGGGCTCGGCCGACGGGACGGCGGAGGCGAGGTCGTCCCGCGCCGTGCCGAGGTCGCTGCTGAGGGTCGAGGTGTCCTCGGCGATGGTCGAGGTGGTGCCCTCGAGAGCAGCGGCGCCCTCGGCGAGTGCCGAGGTGGTGGTGGAGAGGGTCTCGATGTACTCCTCGATATCGGAGGCGGCGTCGCTCATGCCCTCGGCGGTGTCGGCGACGTCGGTGGAGGTCTCCGCGGCGGTCCGGGTGAGGCGGTCGGCCTCGGCCGCGTCGGCGGTGGCGGTCTTGGCGTCGTCGCGGACCTTCTGCGTGGTGCCGGCGAGCTCCTCCGCCTTCTGGCAGACGGCTGACTCGGCCGCGGAAGGCTGCTCGGCCCCCTCGCCGCCCCCGTCGGACGCCTCGCCGGGGCCTGCGTCGGCCTCGGCGCAGAGTCCTGCGAGCTCGTCGACGCCGTCGGCGAGCTCCCCGGCGGAGCCCTCGGAGGTCTCGGCGGACTGCGCCGAGGTGGAGGTGGCCTCGGCCGCGTCCTGCACGGCCTGGTCGAGCGACTCGATGTCACCGGCGATCGACTCGGCGCCCTCGCGCAGGGTGCGGGCGTCCTGGGCGCGATCGCCCGTGGACTCGTCGAGGTTCCGGGCGGTCTCGGCGAGCTCGCCGGCCTTCTCGTCGAGGCTCTCGGTGGTGGCTGCGATGGTGGCGGCGGCCTCGCCCGGGGCGTCCAGCAGCTCCGGCATCCCGTCGATCGCGCGCTCGAGGTCGTCGATCGCGGTGACCAGGTCCTCGCTCGTGGCCTGGACGCTCTCTTCGGTCACGCCCAGCTCGCGGGCGCGCTCGGCGGCGTCGGTGACGGTCTCGTCCAGCTGCTGGGTGCCGTCGGCGACCTGTCCCGCCCCGCCGGCGAGATCGCTCGCCCCGGTCGCGAGCTGCTCGGCGCCGCCGGCGAGCTCGTCCGCGCCGCTGCGCAGCGGCCGCCCCTTCTCGTCGAGGGTCGCCAGCCCGCCGGAGAGCTGCTGCGCACCGGCGTCGAGGGTCGCGACTCCGTTGCGCAGCGTGACCGCGCCGGAGGTGAGCTGGTCCAGCCCGACCACGAGGTCGAGGCTGCCGGAGTGCAGGTCGACCGCGCCCGCGGCGAGCTCGGCGGACCCGTCCGCGAGCTGGCCGGTGCCGTCGGTGAGCTCAGCCGTGCCGTCGACCAGGTCGCCGGTGCCGTCGTGGAGATCGCTCGCTCCGTCCGAGAGCTCGGCGGCGCCGTCGGCCGCGTCGACGATCCCGTCATGGATCGTCGTGAAGCCGACGTAGATCTTGTAGAGGTACTCCTCGAGCACCGAGGCGCGCAGCGCGTCGGTCAGCGCGGTGCCGACGGACTTGGAGAAGTTGCCGCCGACGTAGTTCACCGAGTCGTTCGTGCTCACGGTGATCATCGCGGGGGCCGCTTCCATCGCGTCGCCGCCGAGGGAGGCGATGTTCTCGGAGAAGTCGGAGGGGATCGTGATGGTGGCGCCGAAGGTGCCGTCGGCCAGGCCGCGCTGCGCCTCGGCGGGGGAGGCCTCCACGAAGTGGTAGAGGTTCTCCTGGTCCTTCTCCAGCAGGGTCTCCGTGAACTCCTCGCCCACGTCGATGTGGGAGACCTCCCCGTCCGGACTCTCTGCGTCCGCGCCGGTGTCCTCGTTCACCACGGCTGCGGTGATGTGGTTCAGGTTGTTGCTCGGGTCGATGAACGACCAGGTCATGTTGCCGGAGTAGACCAGCGGCACGAGGGCCAGTCCGGTCACGAACAGCGCCGCGATCGGCTTCTTCCACTCCCGGGGCAGCAGGGCGACCGCGCCCCGTCCCGCGGTGGACGCGCCCCGCCCGAGGGCGGCACCGGCGGTGCCGAGAGCGGACAGGACGGCGTGCAGCGCGGAGGAGAGCGCGGTGAGGAGAGCACGGAGGTATCGCATCACACGGCGACGATACATCCGTGTATCGAGTTTTGTGACCCCCTCTGTGATGAAGTGTGGCGGGAGGAACCCGGCCGCTCCCCCCCCCGGCTCCGATCGGCCGACGGGGCTCGGCCCGGGCGGCTCAGGCCGGCAGTTCCACCACCCACGGCCGACGGGACATCCCTGCCGGGTCCCAGGCCTCCAGCAGATCGGCCGCGGAGCGGCAGTCCGGCACTCCCAGCGAGTCCCCGATCCGCTCGACGACGTCGGCCGCGCTCTCCCCGGCGGCGAGACGGTCCCGCAGGGTCACCGCGCCGTCGCGCTTAGCCAGTCGCGCGCCCGCGGTGTTCAGCGCGAGCGGGACGTGAGCGTAGGTCGGCTCGGGAAGGTCCAGCAGGTGCGCGAGATGGGCCTGGCGCGGGGCGGAGCTGAGCAGGTCGTCGCCGCGAACCACCTGGTCGACCCCGGCCGCGGCGTCGTCGACCACGACGGCGAGGTTGTAGGCGACCACGCCGTCGCCGCGGCGCAGCACGAGGTCGTCGACCGTGCCGCGGACCTCTCCCTCCCAGAGGTCCTGCACGCTCCATTCCGTCGCCTCGGCGCGCAGCCGCAGAGCGGGCTCCCGTCGCAGCTCCCGCATCCGCGCGCGGCCGGCCTCGCGCTCGGCGGGGGCGAGGTCACGGCAGGTGCCGGGATAGGCGCCGGACGGGGCGTGCGGTGCGCTCGGCGCCTCGAGGATCTCCCGCCGGGTGCAGTAGCACTCGTAGACGAGGCCCTGCGCCGTCAGGGAGTCGATCGCGGCCTCGTGGTCCGCGCCGCGCTCCGACTGGCGGACGACCTCGCCGTCCCAGTCCAGGCCCAGCGCTGCGAGATCCTCCAGCTGGCGCTGCGCGGCGCCCTGCTGCACCCGGTCGAGGTCCTCGACCCGCAGGTGGAAGGCGCGGTCGGTGCGCCGCGCCAGCGCCCAGGCCAACAGTGCGGTGCGGAGGTTGCCCAGATGCAGGTCGCCGCTGGGGGAGGGGGCGTAGCGGCCCGCGCCGGGGCCGGGCGTGGCAGCAGGCATGAGCCCCAGTCTAGGGAGGAGGGCCGGCGGGGGCGGGTGCCGGCGTGATCAGGTGGTCGCCGACGGGTCCAGCAGCAGGAGCACGTCGTCGGCGCGTCCTCCGGGCACGGGGCGGCCCGGCGGGGCCGGGCGGAAACCGAGGCGCGCGGCGAGGGCGAGCGAGGCCGTGTTCCCGCGGTCCGTGATCGCGACGATCTCGAACGGGACCGTGCGGTCGTCCTGGACTGTGCCGTCGTCCAGGGCTGGGCCGTCGTGCGGGCCCGTGTCGCTGCCCGTCGCGCGGGGGCCGCGCCGTGCTCCCGCAGGCAGCGCCTCGAGCACCGCGCGCATCGCCTCGGTCGCGACGCCGCGACCGGTCACCTCGGGCGAGAGCCGCCAGTACGCGCTCAGCATGGTCCTGGCAGGGGCGGTGGTCGTGGCGCCGGAGCCTTCGTCGACGCCAGGAGCGGGGGCGTGGGTCCGGCGTGCGTCCGTCGCCCGGTCCCCGTCGCGCGCGAGCGGGATGAGACCCACCACGCCCAGCAGGCCGACCGGAAGGTCGGCGCCCTCCCGTGCCCGTACGGTCAGGTGGCCCGCCCCGTGGCGCTCCCAGCTCTCGCGCCACTGCGCGAGCACCCAGCGCATCTGGGCCGGGTCGGTCAGCGGCTCCGTCGAGTCCTCGACGAAGGCGCGCGGATCCGCATGGAGAGCGAACAGCTCCGCTTCGTCGGCCTCCGTGACCGGCGCCAGCCGCAGACGCTCCGTCCGGATCCTCCCGACCTCGCGACTGCTCGGTCCGCCGACTCCGCACGCACCACTGTGCTCGCCGGCGTCCCCGGACGCGCCGACGGCGCGGCGCTCCTCGTCCGGGGACGGGATCGCCGCGCCGTCGGGCACGTGCGTCACGCGAGTGGTTCGCGCTGCGGAGCGCCTGGGATCAGGCGTCGCCGCGGTGGTTGCCGCGCTTGTCCTCGTCGGCCGAGCCGGCCTCGGGATCCGAGTCCACCTTGACCTCCTTGGGGGTGGTGTCCCCGCCGTGGGAGTCGCCCTTCAGGGCGGAGGCCACGTCGCCGGCGTCGGCCGAGCCGACGGTGTCGGAGACGGTCGAGGAGTCGGACTCGGTGCCCGCCGAGGCGGGGTAGTGCGCACGGGCGAAGTCCGCGGGCGGCGCCCACGGGTCCTCGACCGGGCGGGTCTTCTGCCAGGCGATGTAGCCCGCGGCGGCACCGGCGGCGGCCAGGCCCAGGATGAGCAGCACCTTGCCGGCGCGGCCCTTCTTCTTCTGCGGGGTGGGCTCCACGATCGCGGAGCGGATGTCGCCCTGGCCCTTGTCGAGCTCCTTGCGCGCCGCGTCGACGGCGGCCTTGAGCACCGTGCCGGTGGTCTCGGCGGTCCTGCGGGCGCGGGGGAGGTAGTCGTCCTCGAGGTCGTGGCGGAGCTTGTCCGCGCGCGGACCGAGGTTCTGCGAGAGCTTGTCGCCCTGCTCGCGCAGCCTCTGCTGCGCCTCGGGGACGTACTGACCGTACAGGTCGGTCGCCTTCGAGCGGGCCTCGCGGGCGCCCTCGGACACCACCGGACCCACCTGGGCTGCGAGCTTCTGCAGCTCCTCGACGGCCTTCTGGGCGTTCTGGCTGGACGCGCCAGCGGCCTCGACGGCCTTCGAGGCCTTCTTCTTGGCCTTCTTCGCCTCGGCCTTGGTTCCAAGCGCCATGGGGTTCCCCTTTCGGTCGAATCCGTCGGGTCGGGCCGACGGTGGTCCCTGGGCCGGGACAGCCGACGACTGCCACGACCCGTGTGGCACAACCTTAACGCGACCACCCCGCCGCGTTCACAGCGGATGCGGAGTCGCGGAGGATGCGGCAGGCCGCAGCGATGTGGAGGAGAGGCCCGGTCCGCGCAGCGGCCCTGCGCACGGTCTGCACACTCGGTCTGTGGGAGGATTGCGCCATGTTCGCAACTCTGCACACCAACCACGGGGACATCCGCATCGAGCTGTTCCCGCACCACGCCCCCAAGACCGTCGAGAACTTCGTGGGCCTCGCCGAGGGCTCCAAGGAGTTCTCCGATCCGGAGACCGGCGAGAAGGTCACCCGTCCGTTCTACGACGGCGTCGTCTTCCACCGCATCATCTCGGGCTTCATGATCCAGGGCGGTGACCCGCTGGGCACCGGCACCGGCGGCCCCGGCTTCACCTTCGACGACGAGATCTCCGAGAAGAACTTCAACGAGCCCTACGTCCTCGCCATGGCCAACGCCGGCACCCGCCGCAACGCGCTGACCGGTCGCCCCTCCGGCACCAACGGCTCCCAGTTCTTCATCACCGTCGGCCCCACGCCGCACCTGCAGGGCAAGCACACCGTGTTCGGCGAGGTCGCCGACGAGGACTCCAAGAAGGTCGTCGACGAGATCGCCGCGGTCAAGACCGACATGCGCGACCGTCCCCTCGAGGACGTCGTCATCGAGAAGGTCTCGATCGAGAAGTGATCTGGCGGGCGCCCCGCGCCCACCGGATTCCGACGCCGCCGGCGTCGCCGCTCCATGCGGCGACCCGGCGGCGTCGTGCTGTGCGATGCGCTGTCGTGGCGAGAGCACGGTGCTGCAGGGACGGGGGCAGCGAGCGTGTGGCCGGCTGAGGGTCGAGAACCGGCGCAGGGCGTACCGGTACGCCTATATGGGCATACCGGTACGCCCTGCGCCAGCGGTCGACCATTCGAGCCGGCTGGGCTGTGTCAGCGACCCCGACCCGGCTGCGTCAGCGCATCCCGCCGGGCCGCCGAGCGCGCTCTTCAGTGCCGCGCCCGGACATGACCCCGGAGACCCAGCCTTCGTCGACCTCCGTCTCGACGATGCCCCCATCCGTGACCTCGACGTCGAGCACTCGTTCATAGAGCGACGGGGAAGGGGTGGCGAGGATCGATCCGTCCAGGAGCGTTGCGGATCTCGGCGCGCAGCCCCATCGCCTCGGGCGCGGGGCTGCGGTCAGCCGATCGCGACCCCGAGCGCCGCGCCGATCCCGTAGGTGACCAGGAGCGCGAGCACCCCGCCGATGATCGTGCGCACGGTGGCGGTGCGGGCGTCGGCCTGGCCGAGGCGGGCGCTGACCACGCCCAGCAGTGCGAGCGCGACCACGACGGCGACGAGCGTCGCGGGCAGGCGCAGCACGGGCGGGCTGGCGAGGATCGCGAGCAGCGGGATGATCCCGCCGAGGGTGAAGGAGAGCAGTGAGGCGAGCGCCGCCGACAGCGGTGAGACGACGGTGCCCTGCTCCACGCCGTGGCGGAAGCGGGTGTGGGCGGTGAGCGCGTCGTGGCGCTCCATCGAGTCGGCGACCTCGCCCACCACGTCGTCCGGGATTCCCGACTCGGTGAGCGCCGCGAGCAGGTGCCGGTGCTCCCCGGCGGGGTCCGCGGCGAGATCGCGCCGGGTGCGCGCGATGAGGGCGCGGTCGGTGTCGCGCTGCGTGGAGACGGAGACGTACTCGCCCATCGCCATGGACAGCGCGCCTGCGACCAGCGAGGCGAGTCCCGCGATCAGCAGCCAGCGGATGTCGGTGGTGGCGCCGGCGACGCCGACGGCGAGGCCCGCGACCGAGACGATGCCGTCGTTCGCGCCGAGAACCCCGGCGCGCAGCTGGTTGATGCGGTCCGAGCGCGCGGTGCGGTCCTCGGCGTGATCGCGCGAGACTGCGGTGTGCGTATCCCGGTCGGCCGACGGGGCATGCGCATCGGCGGGGCCGGAGGGCCGCCCGACGGATGGCGCAGGGCGCTCGGCGGACGGCGCACCGCCGTGCGACGCGGTGGGAGTGTCGGTGGAATCGGCGACGGGCGGGCGGCGAGGGGGCATGTCGAGGAGGCTCACGCCCCGACACTAGTCTCTGGACTAAGTCCAATCAAGCAAGGTGAGCCTCGCCTGACCTGCAAGAACGAAGTAAGGGGAGCCTCTCCCGATCGGCGGTCGACAGCGCCTCCGACCCGGTCACCCGCTCCCCGCTCCTTCGCGGAGAGCCGCCGCCCTGTCCTCTGGTCGGGACCCCGCGCCAACGCGCCGGCCACCGCCTCGTCGCCCAGGGCCTCGTCGGTCCGTGCCGCGGCGAGGGCCCCGCCTCGGTCGGGCACGCCGCCGTCGCGAGCCAGGGGCACGACCTGCGCGACGTCCTCTGCTCCCTCGCCCCTCGAGCGCGTCGCGGCCCCCGCGCTGGTGTCCCGGTGCCCGGGGGAGCCTGCGCGCCGAGCGTGCAAGGAGGCGGGCCCCACCTCGGGACGAGCGGCCACCACCTGCTGGCGGAGCCGATCTCGGCGGGCGACGGCGCGCAAGCGCCCCGGCTCCCTCCAGCCGCCCGTGGTGGAATGAGACCCATGGACAGACCCAGCTACGGCTACAGCGCCGCCGACGCCCCACCGCCCCAGGGCCCCGTGGGCAACGGGCCGCAGGAGCAGCCGGTGTGCCCGCGCCACCCGGATCGCGTCAGCTACGTGCGCTGCAAGCGCTGCGACCGTCCGGCCTGCCCCGACTGCCAGCGCCCCACCGATGTGGGCGTGCTGTGCGTGGACTGCGAGCGGGAGCTGGCCCGGGCGCAGGCCTCGACCCGGCCCCGCACAGCGATGGGCGGGCGCATGCGCACCGGCGCCCCGGTCGTCACCTACACGCTGATCGCGCTGTGCGTGCTCGCGTATCTCGGGCAGATCCTCGCTCCGCAGATCGTCGAGCAGCTGGGCATCTTCGCCCCCTTCCGGGCGCTCGCGATGCCGTGGACCTTCCTCACCGCGGGCTTCCTCCACGGCGGGATCATGCACCTGGCGCTGAACATGTACGCGCTGTGGGCGATGGGTCAGTTCCTCGAGCGGTCCCTCGGCCCCGCGCGCTTCGCCGCCGTCTACTTCGTCTCGATGCTCGGTGGGCACACGGCGGTGTACGTCCTGGCCGACCCGATGGGGTACTCCTGGCTGACCGGCACCGTCGGCGCGAGCGGCGGCGTGTTCGGCCTGTTCGCCGCGGCGTTCATCGTCAACCGGCGCATGGGTGGGCAGGTCGCGCAGATCGGGGTGCTGATCGCGCTGAACCTGGTGATCACCTTCACCGTCCCCAACATCTCCTGGCAGGGCCACCTCGGCGGACTCCTGCTCGGCGCGGCACTCACCGCGGGGATGTACGCGCTGCGCCCCAAGGCGGTGGCCGGGCAGGACCGGCAGGCGCTCGCCCGCCGCTCCGCGATCACGCACGGCGCGCTGGTGGTCGCCGCCGTGGTGCTGTGCGCGGTGCTCGTGGCGGTCAAGACGGTGCTCCTGCCCGGCCTCTGACCGAGGCTGCGCGCGGCCCGTTCGAGGGCCGACGGCGCACTCCTCCCGCACGGCGGGGCGGTCCCTCGGGGCCGCCCCGTTCTGCGTCCCCGGGCCGTGCGCGAGAGCCCTGTCACGACACGGACGGAACTACACCGGTGTGGTTTTCCCCAGCTGTGGATCGCGGTGTGGATAACCCGCTGCTGCATTGGGGATGACGCGTTCTGGCTGTGGACAACTTCCGATGTGCTGTGGACGGACAGTGGGGACAGCGCAGCTCCATACACCGTGGATGCGGAGCACGCAGACGTTCCCGACCACTGCACGGAGCCGGTCCAGCGCCGAGGTATGCACGTGATGTCCGATTCGAAGGCCTCTCGGAAGTTCTGTGACCTGCAGTGATGCAAGGGCGGCGGGGGTCGGCGGCGAGCTGCGGCGGGGGAGCTGCACAGATCGGTCATCGCGCCGGCGCGATGCCGCGACACGCCCGGGACAACGCTCGTACGTGCGGAACTACAAGGATGTCATTCCTCCACCGCTGTGGAGAACGTTGTGGATAACTGCCTGTGGAGGGTGGACAGCGAAGATGTGCACACCCGTGAGGACCCTCGTTTCCACCGAGTCACCGCCCTCGTCGGTGGACCGCCGCGGCGCTGTGCTCCTCGGCTGTGGCCTCGGGGTGCGGCGGTGCCCTGAGGGCAGGGACCGTGGCGGACGGCAGGAGCCTCCCGCCCACCGCCCGCCGCTCAGTGCTCGGCGCCGCCGGCGAGGCGCACGTCGGCCTCCGTGGAGAGCGCCACCTCGACCATCCGCACCAGCGCCCGTGCGGTGGCGGGGGAGTCGACGACGTCGGCCGAGGGGACGTGGACGAACCCGCCCCGGATCCCCTCGAGCGACGGGTCGGTCGCCAGAAGGTGCTGCAGCGCGTAGAAGACGTCATTGCACACATAGGTCCCGGCGGTCTGCGACACCGCCGCAGGCACTCCGTCGGCCGCGAGCGAGGCGACCATCGCCTTGACCGGCAGGGTCGAGAAGCGGCCGACGGGCGCGCCCGGCACCACCGGCTCGTCCACCGGGCTCGCGCCCGCGTTGTCGGGGATCCGGGCGTCGCGGATGTTGATCGCGACCCGCTCCGGGGTGATCGCGGTGCGTCCGGCGGCGAGGCCGACGGCGACCACGAGCCGCGGACGCAGTCCCCGCACCGCCTCCTCCAGCCGCTCCGAGGCGGTGCCGAACTCGACCGGCAGCTCGACCGCCTCCGCGTCCACCCCGCGCGCGACGAGGGTCGGGACCGCCTCCCGGACGGCCTCCCAGGACTCGTTCGTCGCCGCCCCGTCGAAGGGTGCGAAACCGGAGAGCAGAACGTCGATGGTCATCGGTACAGGGTACGGCGGGCCGCCCACCGACGGGCTGCGCGCCACGACGATGCTCTCGCCGGCGTCGACCAGCGCTGCGTCCGTCGCGACATCGCCCCCGTCGCCGACGACTACTCTGGGGCGATGTCCGAGCAGACCCGTGCTGAGCCGTTCCCCGCGCTGTCCGCGCTCTACCCCTCCCTCGGGCTCGTCGTCCGCGCCGGGGACCTGACCCTGCGGCCGCTGGCCGATGAGGACCTGCCCGAGTACGCCGCGCTGATCCGTCGGCCGATCTTCGAGGACCCGGCCTCCCCGCAGGTGTTCCCCTGGTACCGCGCCGAGCCGGAGACGCGGGTGCGCGAGGCGCTGCGCTTCCAGTGGACGCTGCGCAGCGGGATCTCACCCGAGCGCTGGACCCTCGCCTTCGGCGTGTGGGCGGGAGGCCGGCTGATCGGCGCGCAGGACGTCTCCGCCGACCGCTTCGGCGAGCGGCGCACCGTCGCCTCCGGCTCCTGGCTGACCCTCGACGCCCACGGGAACGGGTACGGCAGGCTCATGCGCCAGGCGATGCTCGTGCTCGCCTTCGACCACCTCGGCGCGCGGCGGGCCGAGTCCGCCGCCGTGATCGGCAACGCCCCCTCCTACGGCGTCTCCCGCGCCTGCGGCTACATCGACAACGGCACCGAGATCTCCACGATCCCCGGCTCGAACGAGGAGCAGCAGCGCTTCCTCGTCACGCCCGAGCTGCTGCGTCGGCCCGACGTGCCGGTGGAGGTCGAGGGGCTCACGCCCGCGCTGCGGGAGATGCTCGGCGCGTGATCAGGCGGCGGGATCTGACAGATCGGGCGCGGGTGACGTTCCCGCGGGAACGGCTGCGGGGCCGACGGGGAGCCGTCGGCCCCGCGCCGTCTCAGCAGTAGGCGGTCGTCTTGTCGCTGCGGACGTAGGTCGACGAGCCCTTGTACGCGCCGCCCTTGTACCGGCACGACTCGAGCAGGGTGCCCTTGGAGCTGTACAGGCGCGCGGTGTCGCCGGTGTTGTTCCAGATAAAGCTCGCCTTGCCCCAGTACAGGGTGGTGGAGGTGTTCTTCCCGGTGCCCGAGCGGATCGTGACGGTCTTGCCGGGGGCGATCTTGAAGCCCTTGGGGAAGGTGTACTTCTGGGGGCCGTTGTCGCGGATCACGAAGCCGGTGAGGGTCAGCGTGGTCTTCCCGGTGTTCTTGACCTGGATGTACTCCTTCACGTACTCGGAGTTCTTCGAGTAGTCCCGGCCGGGCGGGTCGTAGTACACCTTCACGATGTCCAGCGGCTTCTTCACCGCGGCATCGGCGGGCGGGGCGACCGCGAGCGGGACCGCGACCACGAGCGCGGCGAGCAGCAGCGCCAGGAATCGGGCGCGCGAGAGCAGGGGCAGGTGCATGGGATGACCTCTGAGGAGCAGGGGATCCGCGGGTGACGGCCGACTCTCGTCGGCTCTCCTCAGGATCGGGATCGGTGTGACAGCAGGAAGATAACCGGCGCTGACCTCCTGCGCCAGCGTTCCCGCACAGCTGTCGTGGGAACTGCGCCACATCGGCTGCCGGGCGCGGGACCCGTGCCGCGCGCTCCCGGTGCCAGGGGACTATCCCGGCGCGCTACATCGACTCCTGCCACGCCTGGTACAGCGCCGCGAAGCGGCCGCCGGCGGCGACGAGCTCGGCGGGGGAGCCGTCCTCGACGACCTGCCCGTCGTGCACCACCAGCACCCGGTCCGCGATCATCACGGTGGTCAGGCGGTGGGCGATGATCAGCGAGGTGCGCCTGCCGAGCAGCTTCGTCAGCCCCTCCTGCACCATCCGCTCCGAGGGGATGTCCAGCGAGCTGGTCGCCTCGTCGAGGATCAGCACCCGCGGGTCGGCGAGGAAGGCGCGGGCGAAGGAGATCAGCTGTCGCTGACCGGCCGAGACGCGTCCGCCGCGCTTGTTCACGTCGGTGTCGTAGCCGTAGGGGAGCTTCTCGATGAACTCGTCGGCCCCGATCGCGCGGGCCGCCGCCTCGATCTCCTCGCGGGGCGCGCCGGGCCGGCCCAGCGCGATGTTGTCCGCGACGGTGCCGGAGAACAGGTACGCCTCCTGCGTGACCATCACGATGTTGCGGGTGAGGTCCTCCATGGACACCTCCCGCAGGTCCACGCCGTCCAGCTTCACGGCGCCCTCGGTCGCGTCGTAGAAGCGGGCGATGAGCTTCGCGACCGTGGACTTCCCGGCGCCGGTCTGACCCACCAGCGCCACCGTCTGACCGGCAGGGATGTGCAGGTCCATCGGCTGCAGCACGAGCGGCCCGTCGTCCGAGTAGCGGAAGGAGACGTCCTCGAAGTCGATCTGCCCGTCCGAGCTGGGCAGCGGCGTCGGGGTCTGCGCCTCCTTCACGTGGGGCTGCACGGCCAGCAGGTTCGCGATCTTCTCGAGCGCTGCGACCGCGGACTGGAAGGCGTTGTAGAAGTTCGCGATCTCGTCGATCGGCTGGAAGAAGCGGCGGGAGTAGAGCACGAGCGCGACCAGCACGCCGACCTGCAGGTCGCCGCTGAGCACCCGGAACCCGCCGACGACCAGCACCGCGGCGATGGTGACGTTCGCGAGCACGCGCAGCGCGGGCTGGTAGATCCCGAACACGTTGATCGAGCGCAGCGACGCATCGCGGTAGTCCTGGGCGAGGCGGTCGAACTCGGCCTGGTTGCGGTCCTCCTTGCGGAACGCCTTCACGGCGCGGATCCCGGCCATCGCCTCGACGAAGTGGACGATCAGCCGCGCCGAGTGGGTGCGGATCGCGCGGTACTCGACGCTCGAGCGCTTCTGGAACCACACCGTCAGCGCCACGCACGGGATCAGCATCAGCAGCATGACCAGGCCCGTCACCGGGTCCATGCCCACGATCACCACGATCGTGAACACCATCGACAGCGAGGCGCCGATCATGACGTTCACGCCCGAGTCCAGCAGCTCCCGCAGCGCCTCCATATCGGAGGTCTGCCGCGAGACGATCCGGCCGGAGGTGTAGGACTCGTGGAACTCGAGGTCCTGCTTCTGGGTGAAGCGGAAGACCTTCCGGCGCAGGGCGAGCAGCATCCGCTGACCGACGACGACGGACTGGCGCACGTACCCGAACGTCAGCACGCCGCCGACGATCGCGGCGGCGACGGCGAGGGCCGCCGCCTCGAAGGCCGGCCATGGATCGCCGTCCAGCAGGGCGGGCAGGCCGTGGTCGATGCCCCGGGCGATGATCGCCGGGCCCGCGACGACGGCGAGCTGGGCGACGACGACCATCACGCCCATCACCACGAACTGGCCCTTGACCGGGGAGATCAGCTCGCCGAGCAGGGAGAGGGAGCGCTTGCGGGAGGCCTTGGCCTCCTCGGGGGTGAGGGCGCCGCCGTCGGCGCCGTCCTGGTCGAGCGGTGCGGTGGTGGTCATCGGCCCTCCTCCTGGATGGCGCGGAGCTCGAGCTCGCCGGTGAGCGTCTCGATGTCCTGGTCGCGGCGCCGCTCCTCCTCCTGGTTCGCGATCACCCAGCGGTAGCGGGCCGAGCTCGCCAGCAGGTCGGTGTGGGTGCCGACGGCGACCACTCGCCCGTCGTCCAGCAGCGCGACCCGGTCGGCCAGCGCCACGGTCGAGGTGCGGTGGGCGACGATCAGGGTGGTGGTCCCGGCGAGCACCTCGCGCAGGCGCGCGGTGACGGTCTCCTCGGTCTTGGTGTCCAGCGCCGAGAGCGGGTCGTCGAGCAGCAGCACGGCGGGCTTCGCCGCGATCGCGCGGGCGAGGGCCAGGCGCTGGCGCTGCCCGCCGGAGAGGCTCATGCCCTCCTCGCCGATGCGGGTGTCGACCCCGTCGGGCAGCTCGTAGGCGTAGGTCGCATCCGCCGTGCGCAGCGCGAGGTGCAGCAGATCCTCCGCCTCCTGCGCGGACAGGGCCGGGTCCGCGCCGAGGAGCACGTTGTCCCGCACCGAGTCGGAGAACAGGGTCGCGTCCTCGAAGGCGACGGCGGTGAGGGTGCGCAGCGTGGTGAGGTCCATCTCGCGGATGTCGACGTCGTCGATCGTGATCGCGCCGGCGGTCGTGTCGTACAGCCGCGGCACCAGCTGCAGCAGCGTCGACTTGCCGCTGCCGGTGACGCCGACCAGCGCCATCGTCTCGCCGGGGCGGATGTCGAGGTCCACCCCGTCCAGCACGTCGCCGACGTGCTCGGGAGCATCGGCGTAGCGGAAGTGCACGCCGTCCAGGCGCACCGCCCCGATCGCCGCGGCCGGGCTCACCGGCGCCGGGCGCTCGGGCGAGACGATGGTGTTCTCGGTGTCCATCACCTCGTAGTGGCGGTCCAGCGCAGTGCTCGCGTTGACGGCCTGGCCCAGCAGCATGCCGAGCATCCGCACCGGGCCGACCACCAGCGTGGCGGTCGCGAAGTAGGAGGCGAGCTGGCCGGTGGTGATGGACCCGTCGGCGGTCAGGTGCAGTCCCACCAGCAGCGCGACGCCGATCGCGAGCTCGGGAAGCATGAACATGAACATGTCGAAGCGGGCGATCGCGGTCGCCTTCTTCACCTCGGTGCGGCGCAGCTCCTCGGCCTGCTCGGTGAAGCCCTCGAGCGCCGTCGGCCCGCGTCCGAAGGCCTTCAGCACGCGGATGCCCTGCACGGACTGCTCGATGGTGGTGGCGAGGTCGCCGTTCTGGTCCTGCGAGCGACGGGAGAGGACCGAGAAGGTGCGGTTGAAGCGGTAGGCGATGATCGAGACGGGCACCGCGGCGATGAAGAAGATCAGCGCCAGCAGCGCGCTGGAGCGGATCAGCAGCACCATGCCCACCGCGATCGTCACCGCGTTGGTGACGGCCATGATCATGCCGAACGCGATCCAGCGGCGGATCTGGTTGATGTCGCTCATCATGCGCGAGAGCAGCTGTCCCGAGCCCCAGCCGTCGTGGAAGGTGACGGGCAGGTGCTGGACCTTCTGGTAGAAGCCCACGCGGATCTGCTTCTCGACGGTGGTCGAGGGGGCGACGGCGAAGGTGCGGCGCAGCCAGATCAGGGTGGCCTCGACGATGCCGAGGCCCAGCACGATCGCGCCGCCGGTCCAGATGGTGATGGCGGTGGCGTCGCTGCCGAGCCGGTTGACGATGACCTCGAGGACCTGCGGGATCATCAGCGCCACGAGCGAGGCCGTCATGGCGCTGAGCAGGCCGAGGAAGAGGCGGATGCGGATGGGGCGGACCGTCTGCCAGAGGCGGCTCATGGTGCCGAGCATGGGGGAGAGAGTTCCTCAGAGGGGAGTGCGCCCCGACGTTCGGGGACGAGGACTTAGCCTAGTCAACTGTCCCGACGGGTGACAGCGCATTCCGGGACGGTCCGCTCCGGCGCGTCGCTCGTCTCGTCCGTCGTGGAGGTGGTCGATACCTTCTGAGCTGTCGGTATGGGGCCGGATGCTGACAGCTCGGAGGGGATGGGCTCGGTGTGCGTGGGGAGGCGGCGCGGGATGGCGGGCGGCTCCCTGCGGTGTCGCCGACGGGCGCGTGGTGGCGCGACATGGCGATATCGCCACGACGCGCCGTGGAGCGCCCGCCCTGGTCAGGCGTCGGCGGGCAGCCACTCGCCGTAGGCGGCGTCGGACAGCAGCGCCGCGGCGCCGGCCGAGGCGGCGGTCACCGTGAGGACCGCGGGCCAGGCCCCGATCTTCTTCGCCAGCGGGTGGGAGAGTCCGAAGCCGAGCACGTAGGTCGCGCCGAGCACGGCGGTGGTCGCGGGGCCGCGACGGGCGAGCCAGGTGCGGCCCGCGTAGATCCCGGCCGCGGCGAGGACCACGCCGCCGAGCGGACGGATGCCGGTCTCCCGCGCGGTCAGCCAGCCGCCGATCAGCCCGGCGGCGACGACGGGGGCGGTGTTCACGGACTCGGCGGGCTTGATCGCGGTGCTCATGCCTCGAGCCTACGACGAGCGACCTGTGAGGTGAGCACCCAGTATTTGCCGGACGCCTCGGCACTATTCGCGTGGGCGGATCCGTCGTGCCAGGTCATGAGGGCATCAGGCTGTTCCGGGGCAGGCGAACATTTGCGTGCAGGCCCTCGAGGACCTGCACGGCACCGGGGCGGCGAGCGCTGGAGGGCGGGCGCGTCGAACGCTCAGCGCACCACCGCGATGCCGTGGGCGGGGACCGTCCCCTCGGCGGAGGGGCCGACGGCGTCGAGCATGTCCGCGCCGCTGACCGCCTCGAGCACCTCGCCCGGGGCGGGCAGGGCCTCGTCGCCGAGGTTCAGCACCAGGGTGAGCGGGGAGGGGCGCTCGCCGGCCGCACCGTCGGCCGCTGGACCGGTCCCGCCCTCGGCCCCGCCCTCGACGGCGTCGGCCGTCGGGGTCAGCACGATCTGCGCCCAGGTGTTCGTCAGCGTCGACTCGTCCACGGCGACCGAGGCGGTGGTGAGCCAGCGCTCGCGTCGGCGCAGGGAGAGCAGGCGCTGGTGGACCTCGAGGATCCGCCCGGCCGCCTCGGGGGCGAGCAGCTGCAGGGAGCGGGGGGACTCGCCGCCCGCGTCGGCGGCCTCGTGCGCGGCGACCACCTCGTCGGGCGAGCCGGGGAACCAGGGACGGATCGCGTCGTCCCCGCCCTCGCGCTCCTCCTTCACCGCGGCGGCGCCGAACTCGTCCCCGGCGTAGACGGCGGGGACGCCGGGCAGCAGGGCGAGCAGCGCGGTCGCGGCGGCGAGGTCGCGGCCGTCCTCCAGCTGGGAGGCGATGCGGGTGGTGTCGTGGTTGCCCACGAAGGTCAGCGGCAGAGCGCCCGCGCCGGACTCCCGGAACTGCTCGAGGAAGCCCTGGTGGCGGCCCAGCGCATGCGCGAGCTCGAAGAGGTTCGCGTCGCGCAGCGAGGACCAGATCGCCTTCCACAGCTCGTACTGGGTGATCGAGTCCGCGCCGGAGGCGGCGGCGAAGGCCGGGTACTCGCCGTGGATCACCTCGCCGAGGATCCACGCCTCGGGATGCGCGGCCCGGACCCGCTCGAGGATCGACGCCCACGCCTCGGCGCCCGCGGCGTACATCGCGTCCAGCCGCCAGCCGTCGGCCCCGCGCTCGAGCCAGCGGCTCATGATCTCCACGACCCGGTCCTGGATGACGGGATCGGAGAGGTCCACCTCGACCAGGTCGTCGTTGCCCTCGAAGCCGTAGGGGCTCGTGCCCGACCAGCGGATCCGGTCGCCCTCCTCGGTGCCGGGGCCGGCGGCGATCGCGCGGCGCGCGGTGGGGTGGAGGCGGGAGATGTGGTTGAAGACCCCGTCGAGGACGAGCCGGATCCCGCGCTCGCGGCAGCCCGCGACCAGTGCGTCGAAGTCCGTCTCGTCGCCGAGGCGCGGGTCGATCCGGCGGTGCTCGAGGGTGTCGTAGCCGTGGGAGACCGAGTCGAAGATCGGGTTCAGCAGCAGCACGTTCGCGCCGAGGGCCACGAGGTGGTCGAGCCAGCCGGTCAGCCGGCGCAGGCGGTGCACGACGTTCTCGCCGTCGGCCCCGCCGTAGGTCTCGCCGGTGAGGTCCTCGCGGTGGCGGGGCGCGCCGCAGAAGCCCAGCGGGTACACCTGCCAGCAGATCGCGTCTCGGGCCCAGGCGGGGGCGGCGTGCGGTGCGGGCGCGGCAGGGGCGGCGGGAGCGGTCTCGGTCATGCCGCCATCGTAGGCGGGACCTCGCGCGCCACGCCGTGGGCCGTCAGCGCGCCCAGCGCTCGCCGGCCAGGGCGATGGCGCGGCTGTAGAGCGCGCCTCCCTCGGGATCGGGATGGATGCGATCGGGGCCGAGCCCTTCGGGGGCGCCGCCGATGGCCCCGTGCCAGTCCGCGACCTCGGTACGAGGGTCCTGCTCCGCGAAGTCGGCGATCTCGGCATTGACCGCGGACTCCCAGGGTCTGTCCGCGTAGGCGTTGACCAGGATCAGGGTGCGGTCGGGTCCGATCGCCTCGCGCATCTCCTGGAGGGTGCCGGGGGCGTACTCGCCGTTGGTGCCCAGCCCCACGACCACGACGGGACGCAGCCGGCCTCGCTCGGCCAGCTCCCGGAGGAGGACCGGTCCCTGCTGGGGCAGTCGCGAGACCTCGGCATCGATGGTGATGCCGGGGAACTCGTCGACGAGCGCGGGCGCCGAGGCCAGCATGACCGAGTCCCCGACGGCGACCATGTCCTCTCCGCGCAGCGCCGGGCCGTCCGCGGCATCGGCCGGGCCCTCGGTCGACCCGTTCGCCGGGCCGTCGGTCGACCTGTTCGCCGGGTCGTCGGTCGCGGCGTCCCCGCGGGAGGCGGAGGGGTCGCCCTCGGGCACCGGCGTCCCGTCCTGAGCGTCGGCCCCGCCGGTGGGCTCGTCGACCTGCGGATCCGGGGACCCCGCGGCCGGGCCCGTCTCCTCCGTCGCCCCGCCTTGCGCGTCTGCGGCGCCCCCGCCCTGCACAGCGGCGGAGCCGGCCGCGATCTGACGCTCGGCCGCGGTCTCCTGCGGGGAGAGGATCGCCGCGCCGACGGTCGCCAGGACCAGAGGCAGCGCGACCACGGCGACCCGCAGCCGGCGCCTGCGGGGAGCGGGGGAGTGCGTCCCCGCCCACCACCCCTGGAATCCGAGACGGAGGATGGGCGACTCCACGAACCGCCACGAGAGGTTGGCGGCGAGCAGGGACAGCAGGATCGCGAGCGCTGGGGCGCACCAGGCGGGCAGGCTCCCGGGGACGGCGTCGCGGAGGATCACCAGCAGCGGCCAGTGCCACAGGTACAGGGCGTAGGAGCGCGTCCCGACGGCGACCATCGGGCGGGACGCGAGCAGCGAGGCGACGGGGCTCCTCCCGCGGGCGCCGAGGAGGACCAGCATCGTCAGAGCGACCGCGAGCGGCGACGCCGCCGTGAACGCGGAGGCCTCGGGAATGCGCAGGGCCGTGATCAGGATGCCCACGATCCCCACCGTGAGCAGGCCGGACAGGACCGTCGTGCGCAGCGGTGACGCCGCCGCGGGCGCGCCGCGGAGGTGCCGGGCCTCGAGGTGCCGGGCCGACGTGCGAGGATCCCGCGCCGCGCTGCGGACGCTCTCGATCGCCTCCGAGGCGGGTGCATGCAGCCAGAGGGCGAGCGCCGCGCCCGCGAGCAGGCCGAAGCCGTGGGTGTCGGTCCCCATGTAGGCGCGCGAGGTGCCCTGGGTCGCCGCAGCGATCTCGCCCCAGAGGAGCGAGGCGAGCGCGAGCACGATCGTCACGGTGCCCGCCCGGCGCACGGCCCGGCCCTGCAGGGACCGCGCGCGGGGCGAGACCGCCCACAGGACCACCAGCACCGCCACGGGCCACAGCAGATAGAACTGCTCCTCCACGGCCAGGGACCAGAGGTTCTGCAGGACCGGCGGCGAGGACCCCAGGAAGTAGTCCTCGCCGCCGGAGATCTGGGACCAGTTGCTCACGAAGAGCAGACCGCCGAGAAGCTGCCGCGGGAGGTCGACGGCGGCGTCGCCCCCGGTGACCAGGAGCATCGCCCCCACCGTCATCAGCATCAGCGCCAGTGCGGGCAGGATGCGGCGGGCCCGTCGCCTCCAGAAGCGGCCCAGGTGCACGCTGCCGCGCTCGCGCTCGCGCATCAGCCCTCGGGTGATCAGGTAGCCGCTGAGCACGAAGAACACATCGACGCCGATCAGCCCGGAGGGCACGGCGCCGGGGGCCGCGTGGTAGGCGACGACGAGGCCGACGGCGATCGCGCGCAGCCCGTCCAGGGCCGGCATGCGCGCGTCCGAGCGCTCCCCGGTGGGCGCGGGCCGGCGCGCGGCCGACGGGACCGGGGAGCGGGTGCTGGAGAGCGCGGGGTCGGAGATCACGGCGTGGAGGCTAGGATCCACAGGTCACGGTTCCCTCACAGCACGGAGGAGTTCCCGCGTCGGCCGGGCCTCCACGGCGGGGACGCACGGGAACCGGTGAGAGAAACTTGTGAGGACACTCGGGGAGGCTCCAGGATATGGATTCCACGCGCAGCGTCCCGTCCCGTCGGACCCGTCTCCGCGCCGGTCGCCTCCTGCTGCCGATCGGCGCCCTGGTCCTGACCCTCCTCGCCGCGGTGAGCGTGCTGGTCCCGTGGCCGGTGCTGGGATCGGGCTTCGAGCTCGCCGAGACGACGGCCGACGAGGCGACGTTCCTCCTGGACTGCGACTCCTCGGCGGCCCGCGAGCCCTCCAGCCTCGTGCTCACCTGCGCGGACGCGGGCGCGGGGCTGGACGCGCTGCGCTGGACCTCCTGGGGCGAGGAGGAGGCCGGTGCGCACGGCATCATCCGCCTGAACGTCTGCGAGCCCTCGTGCGCGGAGGGCTCCACGCAGGAGTACCGCGTGCGGGTGGTCGCCTCGGACCGTCTGACCTCCGGGATCGTCAGCACGTACCGCACCCTCACGGTGACCTATCTCGACGACGCTCCTTCCTGGGCCCCCTCCGGCACCGAGCACTACGACGTCACACGCACGCAGGGGCGCCCATGAGCATCTCCGTGCTCGTCGTGGAGGACGACGACGACGTCCGCGAGACCACGAAGCTGGTCCTTCAGCGCCAGGGCTTCACGGTCGCCACCGCGGCCGACGGCGCCGAGGGCTACGAGCTCGCCCTCCGGCTGCGGCCGGACGTGGCCGTGGTGGACATCGGCATGTCTCGCGTGGACGGCCTCACGCTCACCCGCACGCTGGCCGAGGCGGGCGCCTGCCCGGTGCTGCTGCTGACCGCGCGAGATCTGCCTGAGGACCAGGTGATGGGATTCGAGGCCGGGGCGTTCGACTTCGTGACCAAGCCCTTCGACTCGCGGGTGCTCGCGGCCCGGCTGCGCTCCCTGGTCCGGCGCACCGCGCCGCCGGCCGGTCCGGAGCGCCTCGGGCCGCTGGAGATCGACCGCGACGCCCACCGGGTGACGCGGCAGGGGGAGACCCTGACCCTGTCCCCCACGGAGTACGACCTGCTCCTGCTGTTCATGGATAACCGGGGCATCGTCCTCAGCCGCGCGACGATCCTGCGCGAGGTGTGGGGCGACTCGGCCTGGTCCGACGAGCACATCGTGGACGTGAACATCCAGCGACTGCGCCGACGGGTGGGGCCCGGCGTGA
The DNA here is from genome assembly GCF_025669985.1 of Brachybacterium atlanticum. Lineage (NCBI taxonomy): Bacteria > Bacillati > Actinomycetota > Actinomycetes > Micrococcales > Dermabacteraceae > Brachybacterium > Brachybacterium atlanticum. The sequence goes on from NZ_JAKJJW010000003.1 coordinate 92,289, forward strand.
TCACGACGGTGCGCGGCGCCGGCTACCGGGCGGACGCCGCATGAAGGGCATCCCCTGGTACGCCTCGCTGCGGTTCCGCTTCGCCGCGGTGCTGGCCGTGACCTCCTTCGCGATCGCCGCGCTGCTGGGCGCGTGGATCGCCCATGTCGCCCTGGGCGACGCCCGCGACCAGATGCGCGAGCAGGCGGCGGCGACGCTGCGCGCGGGCACCGCCACCTACGAGACCACCCGGACCGTCGCGCCGACGGTGCAGATCGGCGAGAAGGGGCTCCCCAGCGGTCTCGCGCAGCGTGCCCGGGAGCACGACGACATCGTCACCTCCGCCGATGAGCGCGAGACCTGGGCCGCCGTGCAGGCCCAGGACGGCACGACCCTCTCGGTGCGGCTGCCCAGCGCGCCCGTCGTGGAGCGGTGGGAGGAGCTCGCGCGGACCATCCTGGCGCTCTCCCTCGCCGTGGCGGCCGCCGCGAGCGGCATCGGCTGGTTCGTCTCCGGCGGCCTGACCCGCAGACTGCGACGCGCCGCGGAGATCACCCTCGAAGGGGGCGATGTGCAGGGGCACGACGCCGCACTCGCCCGGCTCCGCGCCGATGCCGACGGCGCACCGCGCCGGGACGCGCCGCGCCGGACCCCGTCCGGCGAGCAGGACGAGGTCGGCGTGCTCACCGGGGTCATCGAGGACACGACGCGCCGACTGCTGCTGAAGATCCAGCAGGAGCGCGCCCTGACCGCGGACGCCGCCCACGAGCTGCGGACCCCGCTCACCGCGCTGACCAGCGCTGTGGAGCTCCTCGACGACAGTGCCGAGGCGGAGAGGGTGCGGACCCTGCTCGGACGCATGCGACGACTGGTCGACGACATGCTGTCCCTGGCCCGGGAGGACGCCGCCGACCAGGCCGACCGCGACGTGGTGCCCACTGAGGACCTCGCCCGGGAGGCCGCGGGCTCCGGCCCCGGGGAGGTCGAGGTGCAGGTGGAGACTCCCGGCCGGGTGCGATGCGACGAGCAGCTGGTCGTCTCGGTGCTCGAGTCGCTGGTGCTGAACGCGGTCCGGCACGGCGCCCCGCCGATCACGATCGAGGTCGACGGCGAGGAGATCCGGGTGCGCGACCGCGGTCCGGGGTTCCCGGACGAGATCCTCACCGACGGGCCCCGACGGTTCCACTCGATCGGGCCGACCGGCGGCTCCGGCCTCGGACTGGTGATCGCCCAGCGCCGTCTCGAGCGGACCGGGGGGACGCTCGCCTTCGGCGGGGGAGGCGAGGCCCGCAGCGGCGAGGACCGGAGCGGCGAGGACGGGCCGCAGGGGGCCGTGGTCACCGTACGCCTCGAGCCCGCGAGCTGAGGTCCGCGCCGCAGAGCGCCGGACGTGCCCCTCCTGCGGCGCGCCGCCGCTCCTCGGGTCGCACCACCTCGCCCGCCGTCCCCTCCTGCATGGGAGACTCTGGAGTCGCAGCCGGTCGGGGGTCGATCGGCGACGCACGAAGGGGTTCCCATGACCGGATGGACGAGACGACGCGCGCTCGCGGCGGCAGGCGCGGCGGCGATGCTGCCGGTTCTCGCCGCCTGCACCGGAGGGGAGGACGAGGCGGGCGCGGAGGGAGCCTCCGACCAGGGCGGTGAGCAGGCCGAGCCCGCCCCGGACCCGGAGGAGGTCGTCGAGACCCGCGCCCTGGCCTCCGGCTACGGAGAGGTCGAGCTGGCCCTCCACCCGCTGGTCCGCTCCGGCGAGCACTGCGTGCTCACCGTCGACGTGACCGCCCTGTCCGTGCCCGAGGGGGAGAGCGGCGTGACCCCGAGCCGCTTCGCGGCCGACGTCAGCCTCCACCGCTCCTCCGCGACCGCCGAGCCCTGGGGCGCTCTGCGCCTGGTCGACGCCGGCGGGGCGGCGATCCGCCTGGTCGCGACCACGGCCGACGGTCGGGTCGTGGCCCGTGCCTCCGCCGACCCCGAGGAGATCACCGTCGAGACGCTGCGGCTGCAGCTGGTGTACGCCGCGCCGGAAGACGGGGTGGAGACGATCGGTCTGCTCCTGCCGGGCTGGTTCGTCGAGGCGCTGCCCGTGATCGAGGCGGAGGTGCCCGAGCTCGGCGGGGAGCCGGAGCGGGACGTCCCTCTGGACGAGCTGCTCGGTCATGTCGAGCAGGCTCCGGTGATCCCGCTCGAGGGCTATGCGAGACGGCTCGAGGGCTCGGTGCAGACGATCGAGTCGAGCGAGGAGCTCGAGATCCGCCTGGCCGGTGACGTGCTCTTCGACAGCAGCTCCTACGAGATCGACGGCCGCGCCGACCGGGTACTCGACGCCGCGGCGGCGAGCATCGGCGCCTACGAGGGCGGGGTGGTGACGGTCATCGGCCACACCGACGACGTCGGCGGCGACGCCGACAACCAGACCCTCTCCGAGCAGCGGGCCGCGGCGGTGGCGGAGGCGCTCTCCTCCCGCCTCGACACCTCCGTGTACGAGCTGCGGCCCGAGGGGCGCGGCGAGTCCGAGCCGCTGGTCCCGAACGACTCCGCCGGGAACAGACAGCTCAACCGCCGGGTCACCCTCACGCTCACCGCGCAGAAGACCACCGAGATCGAGGTCGAGACCGACGGGCAGACCCTGGACTTCGACCCGGGCCCGCTCGGCCAGGGCGTCGAAGCACCCGGCCCCGAGGGTTTCGACCGCGCCGTCGACCCGGAGCACGAGTACCGCTTCTCCTCCCCGTCGGCCCGACGTGTGGACGGCCTGCTGGAGGTCACCGTGCTCGCCGAGCGCATCGACGGCGAGGGGGCCGGCGGCTACAACAAGACCGTGAACGTCGCCGCCGGCGGCGTGTTCAGCTACCGGGGGCTGTCCACGGGCCACTCGGCCAAGCACGTGGGCTTCGCGCCGCGCCTGCTGGTCGGTGCGACGGCCACCTACCCGCTGGACTACCTGCTCGGGGAGTCGACGACGGAGGGGAGCCTCGAATGGCGCATCGTCTCGGACCCCTCGGGGCGGGACGGCGCCGCCGTCGGCGACACCCTGCGCTTCGTCGCGCTGTACCGGGACATCCCGGGCGCCGAGACGCTCGACATCGAGCAGCCCTACGTGCTGGGGGCGGTCCCGTTCCGCTTCACCGACATCCCGATCGAGGAGTGAGCACAGGGCCGGGCCGGGCGGAGCGGGGTGGGATGCTGAGGACCGTCGGCCCCGCGTCGCTGCTCGCGGCGCCGCTGCCGGCACCCGCCCGTCCCGCTCACCGAGGAGAGACATGATCCGCCTGCGCACCGACTTCTTCGCCGAGTCCCTCGGCATGGGCACCTCGATGGTGGTGCTGATGCCGCAGGCCGCCTCCGGGATCGGGATGGAGGGCGCCGACGCCCCGGGCGCAGGCCCGTCGGCCGACGGAACGGCCGACGGCGGTGCGGACGCCGGCGGCGCAGGCGCGGCCGACGGGCCCGCCGTGCCCGTGCTCTATCTCCTGCACGGCCTCAGCGACGACTGCACCATCTGGGAGCGCCGCACCTCGATCGAGCGCTACGCGACCGAGAAGGGGATCGCCGTGGTGATGCCCGAGGTGCGTCGCTCCTTCTACACCGACGAGGCGGTGGGGGAGGCGTACTGGACCTTCGTGGCCGAGGAGCTGCCGCGGATCGTGGCGCGCACCTTCCGCGTCTCGACCGCGCGGGAGGACACTTTCGTCGCCGGCCTGTCCATGGGTGGCTTCGGCGCGTTCAAGCTGGCCTTGAACCATCCGGACCGCTTCGCGGCCGCGGCGAGCCTGTCCGGGGCGCTGGACCCCGCGAGCCTGCCGCTCGAGCTGCACACCGGCCACCTCGCCGAGCGGGTCTGGGGCGGGCGCGAGATCGCCGGCACCGCCGACGACCTGCTCGGACTGGTCGGCCGGCGCGACCCCGCCGAGCTGCCCGCCCTGTTCCTCGACTGCGGCACCGAGGACCAGCTGATCGACCAGAACCGGCGCTTCCTCGCCGCGGCGGAGGACGCCGGGGTCGAGGTCGCCTCGCGCCTGCGCCCCGGAGCCCACACCTGGGAGTTCTGGGACGAGGGCATCCAGGACGTGCTGGACTGGCTGCCGATCCGGGGCTGAGGCGGGGTGCCGGCCGGTCCGGGGATCGGCGCCTGACGCGCCCAGGACCCCGCTCGGGACGAGGCGTGGTCAGCCGGCGATCAGCGCCACGACCACCAGCGCCAGCCAGAACAGCACCTCGACGACCGCGGAGCTGCGGGGCGGCGGGTCCAGGAGCTTCGCCTTGCGGGGGCTCGGGTCCGACGGCGGGGCGCCGACGAGCAGGCGTCTGGCGGAGAAGGCGATGCCGAGCAGGATCGCGAGCGTGAACGCCCAGCTGACCCACCACAGCGCGTCCGGGAGGAGCCCCGCCAGGCCGATCACACCCATCAGCGAGGCGGCGCCGACGGCTTGCAGCGCGAGGCGCATCGGATGCTGGTACCGGGCCCATATCTGCACGATCGTCACCACCAGCGCGACCGCGAGGACCGCCGCCACCAGCAGCGGCAGCAGCGACAGCACCGCGTTCACAGCGCCACCTCCCCGGTGAGCACGCCCACGGCGAGCTCGTCGAGGGAGCGGGCGGTGTCCGAGAACAGCGCGAGCCCTCGCCCGCTCGACGGGTCCCAGCCGACGAACGAGGCGTAGCCGCCGGTCATGCCGTTGTGCCAGGTGATCGGCTGACCGGTGCCGAAGTCCTCGAGGAACCAGTTCATCGCCGTGGAGCTCGTCCCGCTCTCCTCGAACAGCACCTCCGTCGCGGCTGCGGCGCCCGGGGCGGAGCCGTCGATCATGGCGGTGAGATACCGGGTCATGTCCGCCGGGGTGGAGCGGATGCCGCCGGCCGGGGCGGAGCCGTCCATGGTCCACATGCCCTGCCGCAGGCCGCTCGCGCCGTGCCCGCGCCGAGCCGTCTCCCGCAGGTTTCCGACCGTGACCGGCGCGTACGTGCTGGTCATGCCGAGCGGCTCGAGGATCCGCTCGGTGAGCAGCGCGGCGTAGTCGGTGCTCGCGGCGGTCGCGAGCAGCTGCCCCTCGAGGGCGACGGCGAGGTTCGAGTAGGCGTGCTCGCCGCGGCCCGACGGCGTCTCGTCGAGGGCGTCGGCGATGACCTGCTGCGCATCGCGGCCCCGGTAAGGGTCCTTCCGCAGCAGTCCGGCGAGGATGCTCCCGCCGCCGGCGGCGGCCGAGGCGAGGCGCGGCAGGCCCGAGCTGTGGGTGGCGAGCTCGGCGAGGGTGACGTCCGCGATCGCGCTGCCCTCCGCCTCCGCGCCGAGCACCTCGGCGACGGTGGTCTCCGTGGCGAGCTCCCCGCGCTCGACCGCGACGGCCAGCAGTGCGCCGGTGAAGGTCTTGGAGACCGAGCCGATCTCGAACTCGGAGCTCTCCAGCTCTGCGCCATCGCCCGTGCCAAAGCCGGCCAGGCGCGACTGCCCGTCCTCGACCAGGATCGCAGCGACCCGTCGGTGTCCGCCCAGGTGAGGGGCGAGAGCGTCGGTGAGCTGCTCATCGCCGGCCGGCTCGCCCAGTGAGGCGGGGCGCGGCGCGGTCAGCGCGGTCAGGCCGACGACGGCGGCCGCCGCGGGCACGGCCGCGGTGAGGACGGTGCGCCGTGCCGGGCGGGCCGGGCGTGAGGTGTGTGCGGCGTCGACGGACTGCTCGGGGTCGTCGGCTGACGGAGTGCTCCTGGTGCTGGTCCGGGGGTCGAGGGCGTCGTCGTCGGGCGGGGTTGCGGGCAGGTCCGGCATGGTCAGCCTTTCTCGAGGGCGGTGACGATGGCGAGGAGCGGGACGATGCGGCTCGGCGGGATCGCCCAGCTGCCGCGACGCGGGGATGTGGCCCAGCCGCCGGTCTGCAGGGCGGAGAGGTGGTGGTAGGCGACGCCGGTCGAGGCGAGCTCCAACTCGTCCACGAGCTGCGCGACGGTGTGCTCGCCGTCGACCAGCCGTCGCAGGATCGCCAGGCGCAGCGGATGTCCGAGCGCGGCGACGATCTCGGCGTGATCGGCCCAGTCCGCGGCCAGGAGGTGTTCGGTGGGGCGGCCCCACTGGTACTCCACATGCCCCGCCCCGACCTCGACACTGCCTGCGTAGACGACGGCGCCCGGCGGCGGGACCTGCGCCTTCAGGGCGGTGAGGGCCCAGAACGGGTCCTCGTCGGCGGTGGAGCGGGATCGGGTGCCCGCGGGAGGAGCGTCGGCAGGCGGCGCGGCACCGGGCTCGTCGCGCTCCTCGAGCTGCGTGATCCGGCGTTCGAGCGCGTCGAGCCGCCGCCGCAGCTCCGGATCCTCGGCCATCTCCCACCTCCTGAGGTGACGGGTCGGCGGCGGTGGCCGTCGATCACGATCAGGGTATCCGGAATTACGGAGGAGCGGAATAGTGGGGGCGAAGGATCGAGGTGGTGCGGCTCGGTGAAGCGACGGCGGGCGCGGTGCGGTCAGGACCACCGGGCCCGGGCCGGTGCTGTCGAGGTCGGCGGCGCACCCGGCCCCGGACGTCCCGTCGGCCGCGGCGTGCGGTGCGGCAGGATGGGCGGGAGATCATCGGCCGGCATCGCCGTCGGCCGCCGCGCACCGAGGGGATCCCATGGCCGTCTTCGCCGTCCAGTACACCTACATCGACGACGCCCAGCGTCTGGCGACGTTCCGGCCCGAGCACCGCGAGCACCTCGCCGAGCTGCTCCGCGAGGGCACGCTGCTGCTGTCGGGCCCGCTGGACGACGGCTCGGAGGCGCTGCTGATCGTGGTCGCGGACTCCGCCGAGGACGCGCTCGCCAAGCTCGACGGCGACCCCTTCAAGCGCGAGCGCGTGATCGTGGACCGCGTCGCGCGCGAGTGGAAGGTCGTGATCGGGGAGCTGCCCGGCGCCTGAGCCGGGGACGGCCGCGCGTCCTCAGGCGCGCGGCGAGCCGGGCTCGTCCTCGCCCCGCTGCTCGGAGCGTCCCGACGGGTCGGCGCCGGGGTCGGGCGTCGTCGGACCGGCCCCCGCGGCGCCGCCGGGCGCACCGCCCTGCCGGGTCCGGTCCTGGAAGGCGAAGAGCTCGGAGACGTTGTCGATGCGCGCGGCGTCCTCGCCCTGCAGCGCGAGCGGCAGCATCCGCTCCCCGCCGTACCGGCCCAGCAGCTGCTGCGCCGCCGGGTCCTTGAACACGTTCACCCAGATCAGGTCCTCGCGCGGGGCACGGATCGCGGCCTGCAGACGCGCCGAGGCCGGATCCCCGGGCGCCCAGAGCACGATCGTCGGCGCCGTGCCGTCGGCCTCCCGCGCCTGCGCCTCGGCGAGCGGGGTGTGCGGGCCGGAGCGCAGCGGACTCGTCCAGTACGCCATGAACAGGGAGAACACGCCGATCGCGAACGCGGCGAGCTGCTGGTCGACCTGGACGAACAGCAGCGCCGCCAGCGCGCCGCCGACGAGCATCAGCGCCGGACGCAGCCACGCCCGGGCGGGGACGCGGGGCGAGGACAGGGCGGGATCAGTGCCGGACATCTGCTCAGGGTACGGACGACGCCTGGACCCGCGTCGAGAGCGATCTGCAGGAAGGGGACTCCAGCGGCACGCGCTGGAGCTCAGCTCCGCGGCGTGCTGCGGGAGTCCCCTTTTGTGCAGGCGGGGCCGCGCCGCGGCGTCAGATCAATGCGGCGGTGGCGAGGCGCCCGGTGGTCTCGGCGACCAGGGCGTCCTTCAGTGCGGCGACGGCCGGGATCGACAGTGCGCCGCGACGGTTGATCAGGCCGATCATGCGGTCGTCGAGATCGGGCAGGTGGCGCACCACGAGATCGTCGGTGGGCGGGGCGGCCTCGAGGGTGGTCTCGGGCATCAGCGCGACCCCGCCGCCGTGCGTGATCAGGCGCTGCACCACGATCGAGTCGTCGGTCGAGTGGCGCACCTGCGGCATGAACCCCGCGCGGCGTGCGCTCGAGAGCAGGTTCGCCCGGCAGCGCTCGCAGCCCGCGATCCAGGGCTCCTCGGCGAGGTCGGCGAGGGTGAGCTCGGGGTCCTGGGCGCGGGGATGGGCCGCCGGCAGCACCGCCATCACGCGGTCCTCCATCAGCGGTGTCCACTCCAGGGTGCCCTCGTCGCCGATGTCGCTGCAGGGGTAGCGGAACACGAGCGCGAGATCGAGATCGCCCTCGCGCACGGCCGGCACCGCGTCCGGCGGCTCGAGCTCGTCGAAGGTGACGTCGAGGTCCGGGGCGCTCTCGCTCAGGCGCGCGAGCACGGGTGGCAGCAGCACCGCCGCGGCCGACGGGAAGGTGCCGAACTTGACGGTCCCGCGACGCAGGGCGGTGATGTCGGCGAGCTCCTCCTCCGCGGCGTGCAGCTGTGCGGCGATCGCCTCGGCGTGCAGGGCCAGGCGCGAGCCCGCCTCCGTGGGCGTGACGCCGGAGGAGGAGCGCAGCAGCAGCTGCGTGCCCACCTCCTTCTCGAGCGCGGCCAGGTGCTGGGAGACGGCCGGCTGGGTCCAGCCCAGCTCGCGCGCGCCCGCGCCGATCGAGCCGTTGCGCACGACGGTCCGGAAGATGAGAAGCCTGCGGGGGTCCATGGCTGCCATGGTATCCGGCAGTGGCAAGCCTGGCTTATGACTTCGCCGACGGCGTTCTGGGTGGTTCGGGGGAGCGTCCTGCCCAGAGGGGTGCGCGGGCTCAGTCGGTCGACGGGCTCGGTGCCGGATCCGCAATCGCGGACTGCTCGTCCTTGCGGACGGCGTCGCGGAAGGCGCGGACGCCGTTCGAGAAGCGACCGGCGCCGCTGCGGGCGCGCTCGACGGAGTCGTCGCCGAACTGCTTCGCGGCGCCGATGCCGTTGCGTCCTGTGTCCACGACCTTGTCGCGCGCTTCGCCGACGGCGGCCCGCCAGCGCTTGGCCTCCGCGGAGTCGTGGCCGTCCTCGATCTCGAGAGCGGTCTGGAACTCCAGGACCTCGGCGACGACCGTGTTGCTCGAGACGACCGCGGAGCGTGCGGCCAACGGGGACAGGAGCACTTTCGAGTTCGCGCGCCGCACCGTCTCGTTCATCCGCTCGAGCAGCTGCTCGGTCGCGGAGTGGATCTTGGCCAGGCGCTTGCCCCGCGCAGAGCGGAGTCCGATGCGATGACGCTGGAGATCCTCCGGAGTGCTGTCCAGGACCCGATCGAGCTCCAGCACGGCCAGCGCGTCCTGCAGCTGGACGCAGCGAGCGATCACGGCGAGCCACTCGCGCACGGCGGGCTCCGCGGTCTTGGCCGCAGCGGCGACCTCGCCAACCTTCGCCTTCTCCACCTTCTCGGCGAGCGCGTCGATCTGCCGCAGCGCGTAGGCCTCGGTGCGCGCGATGGTCAGCGCGGTGCCCTGCACCTTCGACCAGGTCACCTCCGAGACCCGGGCGACGTCCTCGCGCACGGCCATCGCCTCCTCGATGACGAGGTCGACCCCGATCATGTCGGCCAGGACGGAATCCTTCTGGGCGCGCAGGATGTCGTCGATCTTCTGGTCGATGACCTCGAGGTACTCGCCGAGCTCGTCGATCGACTGCTGCAGAGACATCTGAGTCATCATCGCCGCGCCCGCCGCGAGGAGGACGGGCGGATTGAGGGCGGCGGCAGCGGGGGTGAACTGCAGATTCTTCGCGAACTGCCCGTTCGCGGCCCGCAGCGTCGCGTGAAGGTTCCCGGTCGTCGCGTTCTGGACCATCGGCAGCTTCTTCATCGCCGCCGCGGACTCCTCGGTCAGCTTCAGCCAGCGTCCCGACTGCTCCGCGACGACCTTCCCTGCGTGCAGCAGGGCGGCCGAGCCCTTGAACGCCGGGCCGGCGAGCCGCTCCAGCTTGAGATCCGTGGCCTGGAGGCCCTGCGAGGTCAGGAACGCGTCGACGTCCGCCGGCGCGCCGATGACGGCGAGCCCGTCGCCGTCGCTCATCACATCGATCTCATGGGTCACTGGCTGTACTCCGGAGAGCTCGGGGGCAACGGGGCGCTGCCGCATCGGAGTCGATTCTTACCCTTCGGTGCGACATCTGTGCGGAAATGTCCGTCGTTGCCCTCAGGCGGCACAGAATCGTGACCGTGGACGAGGCGCAGACGACGAGGATGCGTCTTCGGCGGCCCTGATCTCCGCTGTGGCGATACGGCGAGACGTGGCTTTCTGCCGGAATGAGAGGTCATACTGGCAGAAAGCCACGTCTCGGTGTCGGGCCGGGCGGGGGAGCGGTGACCCACCGTCCCGCCCCGCCCCGTTCATCGGGTCACAGCGGCGGGAGGCCCAGGTTCTCGCGCAGCGTGGTGCCGGCGTACTCGGTCGGGTACACGCCCCGCTCCTGCAGACGCGGGATGAGGTGGTCGACGATGTCGTCGAGCCCCGAGGGGATCAGCCACGGCGTGATGTTCAGGCCGTCGATCGCCCCGAGCCGCGCGAACTCCACCAGCCGGTCCGCGACGGCGTCGTAGCTGCCGGTGAACTCGCCGCGGCGCGCCCCGGACTTCACCCGCGCGAACTCGAGGATGCTCTGGCCCTTCTCGGCCGCCTCCTCCCGCCACTGGCGGGTGAGCTGCTCGGCCTTCTCGAACTGGAAGCCGGCACCGCGGGTCACGCCGGACTCGACGACCTCCGGCGGCACGTCCGGCAGCGGCCCCTCGGGATCGAACTCGGAGAGGTCGCGGCCCCAGTACTGCTCGAGCAGGGCGATGGCCTGCTCGGGGCCGATCTGGTGGTCGCGCACCCAGCGCACCTTCTCGTCGGCCTCCGCCTCGGTGGGGGCGAGGATGATCTCGGCGCCCGGGAGGATCTTCACGGCGCCTGCGTCGCGGCCCGCGGCGACGGTGCGCTCGACGATGCTGCGGCGGAACTCGACAGCCGCGGCGAGGGAGCCGTGCGGGGAGAAGATGACGTCGGCGGTGCGGGCGGCGAAGTCCTGACCGGCGGGGGAGGCGCCGGCCTGGAAGAGGACGGGCCGGCCCTGCGCGGAGCGGGGCAGGTCGCCCTGGGCGTGCACCGTGTAGTGCGCGCCGTCGTGCGAGATCTTCTCTCCGGCCCAGTACTGCTCGGCGACCTGCAGGAACGCCTCGGCGTGCGTGTAGCGGTCGGCGTGGTCGAGGTAGCCGCCGCGGCGGAAGTTCTCGCCGGTCCAGGCGTTGTCGGTGGTGACGATGTTCCAGCCGGCGCGGCCGCCGGAGAGCAGGTCGAGGGTCTGCAGGCGCCGCGCGAGGTCGACCGGGTCGTTGAAGGTGGTGTTCTGCGTGGCGACCAGGCCGATCTTCTCGGTCACGCCGGCCAGCGCCGCGAGCAGCGTCTGGGCGTCGGGCCGGCCGGCGACGTCGAGCTCGAAGGGCACGCCGCGGTGCTCGCGCAGACGCAGGCCCTCGCCGAGGAAGAACGCCGCGAACTTCCCGCGCTCGGCGGTGCGGACCAGCGACTCGAAGGACTCCCACGCGACCTGATCGCCGCTCTCGGGCAGGCGCCAGATCGTCGAGGAGTTCACGCCCTGGAAGAAGGCGCCGAAGGAGAGCTGTCCGGTGGGGGTGTGCGCGGGGTGGAGCGGGTGCTCGGCGGGGCCGGTCGCGAGCGCGGCGGCCTCCTCGGACAGCGGCGCGTCGGACAGCGGGGTGGTGGCGGTGCTCATGCGTTCTCCTCGGAGGTGAGGCGGGCGCGGTCGGCGCGCCGGGCGGGATCGAGCTGGAAGGGGGCCTCGGGCAGGCCCAGCAGGTCGCGGAGGGTGCGGCGCGAGGCCGAAGCGGAGCCAGATCCGTCCGACGCGGCCGGGGCGGGGGCGATCAGGCCGCGGGAGCGGAGCTCGTCCGCCAGCTGCCGGACGGTGCCCAGCGGGTCGGCCTCGAGGTCCAGGCCCACCAGGCGCACGAGCCGCACCTGCTGCGAGGCGGCCGACGGATCGGCCTGCTCACCCGCGCCCGACGCCGCCTCCGTGCCGGTCTCCGCGAGGGCCGAGCCGATCTGCGCGGCGAGCTCCTCGACGCGGGCCCCGCCGGAGACGTCGAGGTCCAGCACCCGCCCGTCGGCCAGCTCGTCGCTCACGCGCTCGCCGGCGGCGGCGCGGTCGGTGTCGGCGACGAGGACGGGGACCAGGCCCTGCGGGGAGCGGGGCGTGATCGCGGGGCCGCGCACGGAGAAGGTCTCCGCCTCGAAATCGGCGTACTGCAGGCGCGAGGCGTCGACGTACACGCCGCGCTCGGTGTCGCGCACGACGGCGTCCGGCGCCCAGGTGCCCCAGATCGTGCGGGCGGCCTCGAGCACGTCGGCGGCCTCGCGGGCGGTCGCCTCCAGGCCCAGCACCTCGCGGCCCACGGCCTCGGCGGCCGACGGGTCGGTCTCGGCCTGCAGCAGCCAGCCGGCCCGGCCGTGGCTGATGTGGTCCAGGCTCATCAGCTGCGTGGCCAGGTGGAACGGCTCGACGTAGATCGCGTCGGTGCGGGGCAGCAGGCCGATCACGCGGGTCAGCGGCGCGAGGTGCGCGGCGACGTGGATCGGGTGCAGGCCGCCGTCGCTGAGGGTCAGCGCACCGATCCCGGCGTCCTCGAGACCGCGGGCGAGCGGGGCGAGGCCCTCCAGCAGGGACGGGGCGGTGACGAGGTCGACGGCGAGCACGGGCAGCGCGCCCGCGCCTCCCTCGGCGGCGGGGCCGGCCGACGGATCGGTGCCGGGCGCGGCGCCCGGGCGGGTCGTCTCGTCGGGCGTGACGGTGGTGCTCACGGGTTCTCCTTGGTGTGGACGCGGGATTCGGGGAGGGCCTCGTCGCTCAGCTGCCAGCGCTCGAGGACCTGGGCGTAGGTGCCGTCGGCCATCACGGCGTTCAGCGCGGCGGCATAGGGCTCAGCGAGGCCGGTGCCGGCGGGGAGGGTGGCGGCGACCAGGGTCTGGTCGGGCCAGCCGGCGTCGATCCGGCCCTGCACCTCCATGTCATCGCGGCGGGAGGCGGTGAAGCTCTGCGTGGGTAAGGGAGCCAGGTAGCCGTCGACGCGGCCGGAGCCGAGGGCGAGGAGGGTGTCGGCCTCGGTGGAGTAGTTCTTCAGCTCCGCCGGCGCCCTCCCCGCTTCCTCGAGCTCCGCGTTCCAGTCGACGAGGATCTTCTCCTGGTTGGTCGCGGCGCCGACGGCGATGATCTTCCCGGACAGCGTGTTCGCGTTCTCGAGCCAGCCCTCGGCGCCCTTCTGCACGAGGAAGGCCATGTAGGCGGCGCGATAGGAGGCGAAGTCGAACTTCTCCAGGCGCTCGGCGTTGATGCCGACGTTCGCGTGGACCACGTCGAACTCGCCGCCCTCGAGCTTCAGCGGCCAGTTCTCCCAGGTGGTCAGCCTCAGCTCGAACTCCAGGCCCAGCTTGTCGGCGACGAGCCGCGCGATGTCGATCTCGGAGCCGATGTAGGTCTGGTTGTCGTCGGCCAGGAACGACAGCGGCGGCGGGGAGGCGCCGTTGATGCCCACGCGCAGCACGCCGGACTCGGCGATCTCCGCAGGCACCAGCGCAGCGATCTCCTCGTCGACCTCCGCGCGGATCAGCTCCTGGGTGCCCGAGGTGTCGATGGCGGGGGCACTGCCGCCGTCGCCCTCGGAGGCCGCGGCCCCGGCGGCGTCGCCTGCGGCGGTTCCCGGGACGGCCACCGGATCGGCACAGGCGGCGAGCAGGCCCAGCGGGAGCAGCAGGCCGCCGGCGGCGACCGTGCGACGGGTGGGGCGCAGGCGTGCGCGAGCAGGGCGGGTCATGAGAGGTCCTTCGAGAGGGTGCTGGAGGCGGCGCCGACGGGAGCGGGGCCGACGGAGGCGGCGCGGGCGGAGTCGAGCGCGTCGGCGTCGGACGCCTCGGCGCCGGTGGGCTCAGGGCCCGCGGACTCCGCGCGGACCCGCTGCAGGAAGGAGCGGGTGCGCTCATGGGTGGGGGAGTCGATGACCTGCGCGGGAGGGCCCTGCTCGACGATCCGGCCCTGGTCCATGAACACCACGGTGTCGGCGACGTCGCGGGCGAAGGAGATCTCGTGCGTGACGATCACGAGCGTGGTCCCGGCGCTGGCGAGGGAGCGGATCACCGCGAGCACCTCGTCCACGAGCTCCGGGTCCAGGGCGCTGGTCGGCTCGTCGAACAGCAGCACCTTCGGCCGCAGCGCGAGGGCGCGGGCGATCGCGACGCGCTGCTGCTGGCCGCCGGAGAGCTGGCGCGGATAGGCGCCCGCCTTCTCGGACAGGCCCACGAGCGCGAGCAGCTCCCGGGCATGCGCCTCCGCCTCGGTGCGCTTCACGCCGAGCGCCCGACGCGGCGCCTCCGTGATGTTCTCCAGCGCCGTCATGTGGGCGAAGAGGTTGAAGGACTGGAACACCATCCCGATCGCGGTGCGCTGGCGCAGCACCTCGGGCTCGCGCAGCTCGTGCAGCAGGTCGCCGTCGCGTCGGTAGCCGATCACCTCGCCGTCCACGCTGATCAGGCCGCTGGTGACGGGTTCGAGGTGATTGATCGAGCGCAGCAGGGTGGACTTGCCGGAGCCCGAGGGTCCCAGGATCGCGGTCACCTCGCCGGGCGCGATCGTGAGGTCGATGCCGCGCAGCACCTCGAGGTCGCCGAAGGACTTGTGCACCCCGCGGATCTCGACGAGACCGCCGCGCGGGCCGTCGGCCGAAGGGCCGGGCCGGGTGGCCGACGGGTCGGGCTGGGTGGCCGACGGGTCGGGCTGGCCGGCCGACGGGCTGGTCGCGTCGGCCGAACGGGCGCCGGCGGGCTTCTGCGTCCCGTCGGCCGCACGGCGGCGGAACAGGGAGGTCAGCGGGCTCATGCGGCGGCTCCTGCGGTGACGGGGCGGCGGCCGAGGCGGGCGCGGAGCCGCTGCAGCGGGGTGGGCGGCAGGGTGCGCACCGCGCCCTTGGAGTAGTGGCGCTCGATGTAGTACTGCCCGACCGAGAGCAGCGAGGTGATCACGACGTACCAGACCGTCGCGACCAGCAGCATCGGCAGCACCTGCTGGGTGCGGCCGTAGATCAGCTGCACGGTGAAGAACAGCTCGGCGTGCGCGAGGACGTACACGATCGAGGTGCCCTTCACCAGGCCGATGATCTCGTTGAACGCGGTGGGGAGGATCGCGCGCATCGCCTGGGGCAGCACGATCCGCAGGGAACGGTCGCGGGCGGGGATGCCCAGGGCGCTGGCGGCCTCGATCTGGCCCTGGTCCACCGACAGGATCCCGCCGCGGATGAGCTCGGCGGCGTAGGCGGCCTGGTGCAGGCCGAGCCCCAGGATCGCAGCGAGCATCGGGGTCATCAGGTCGCTGGTACGGGTGTCGACGAACGTCACGTCGGTCAGCGGGATGCCGAGCGTGATGCGCTCGTAGAGGTAGCCGAGGTTGTACCAGAGCAGCAGCTGCACCAGCAGCGGCGTGGAGCGGAAGATCCAGGAGAACGTCCAGCTCACCGAAGAGATCAGCGAGGACTTCGACAGGCGCATCAGGGCGAGGACGAGCCCCAGCCCGAAGCCGACGGCGCCGGCGAGCACGGTGAGCTTCAGCGTCTCCAGCAGCCCGCGGATGATCGACTCGGCGAAGAACCACTGCGCGACCACGCCCCACTCCCAGCGCGGATTGGTCACGAAGGACCACAGCACTGCGGCCGCGAGCAGGCCCACCAGCACCGCGAGCACGATCCGGCCCGGGTGTCGGGCGGGGACGACGCGCAGGCGGGAGAGCTCCGCATCGCTGATCGGGCCGAGCGACGCACGATCCTCGGTGCCTGTCCCGGGCGGGCACGACATGATGTCGGCCCCCGAGGCGGCGCCGGGCGCGTCGGCGCGGCGGGCTGTGTCGTGGGTGACGACGGAGGAGGTCATGGTGTGCCTTCCGTGACGGAACGTGAACCGCAGGCCGGTCGAGGCTTGCGAGGCTCGACGTTATAAGCGAATCTAATGCGGATGCAAGGTGGCGACTATGACACGTCACGTTGTGACACAGAGGCACCTCGGAAGGGACCCGCACGCATGAACTCCCGGCACAGCGCACCGACCCACACCAGCGCGGACGACACCCGCCGCGGCGCCCCGTCGCGCCTGGTGATGGTCGGCGGCGGGCCGCGCGCGATCGGCGTGCTCGAGCGGCTCGGCGCGAACGCCGGCGTGCCCGGGACCGCCGAGCGCCTCGCCCAGGCGCCGCTGCACGTGGACATCGTCGACCCGCACATGCCCGGCGCCGGACGGATCTGGCGGGCCGAGGAGAGCCCCCTGCTGCTGATGAACTCCCGCGCCGCGGACGTCTCGATCTTCACCGACGAGACCGTCGAGGCCGAGGGGCCCGTGGTCGCCGGTCCGTCGCTGGCCGAATGGGCCGACGGGATCCGCCGCGGCACCATCGCCGCGCCGACGGCCGGCACCGACCGACTCGCCGAGATCCACGCGCTGCAGCCGACGGACTTCGCCTCCCGGCGCGTCCAGGCGCTCTACCTCGAGTGGTTCTTCGGGCAGGTGCTCGCGGCGCTGCCCTCGACCGTGTCCGTGACCGTGCACCGCACCACCGCGACGGCAGTGCGCGCGGGCGACGGTCCCGCGACCTGGAACGTCGAGCTCGAGGACCGCGCCCCTCTGCGCGCCGACCTGCTGCTGCTGGCCGCCGGCCACACCGACTCCCGCCCGAACGCCGCCCGCCACGAGCTCGCCGCCTTCGCCCGCCGTCACGGCGGCACCTATCTCGGCCCCTCCCAGGCCTCCGACGCGCAGGTCGAGCTGCTCGGCGCCGGGCAGGACGTGATCGTGCGCGGCATGGGACTCGCGTTCATCGACCTCATGGCGCTGCTGACCGAGGGGCGCGGCGGCCGCTTCGTCCCCGCCGCCGAGGCGGAGAGCGCAGGCGAGGACGCGGCCGCCGGTCTGCGAGGCCGCCTGGACTACCTCCCCTCCGGCGAGGAGCCCCGGCTCTGGGTCGGCTCCCGCCGCGGCGTCCCGTACCACTCGAAGGTGCGCGACGAGGGCGCCCCGACCGGGCTCGGCGAGCTCGTGCACGTCACCCCTGCGAACCTCCGCGCCCTCGAGGACGAGCACGGCCTGCTCGACTTCCGCGCCGACGTGCTGCCGCTGATCGCCGCCGAGATCGCCCACCAGGTCCCCGGAGCGCCTCTCGCGCAGGAGGGGGAGGAGCCGCTGGCCTGGCTCGACGAGCCGCTCTCCGATCTCGGCGCGACCACGCTGCCCGAGGCCGCGCAGCAGGCCACGCGCGATGCCGTCGTCGGCCACATCGAGGCGGACCTGCGCGACCGCATCGGCGGCGAGGTCACCGCCGCCCGCACCCTCTTCCAGCTGTTGCTGCGCCTGCACGGCGTGCTGGTGGACCAGCTTCCCGCGACCCGCGTGCGCGGCGGCGCCCGCGGCGACTACCCCCGCTGGTGGCACTCGCTGTTCAGCTTCGTCGACTCCGGCCCGCCCCCGCACCGCCTCCAGCAGCTGCTCGCCCTCGAGCGCGCGGGCATCATCCGCTTCCTCGGACCGGGCCTGCGGGTCACGGCCGACGAGACCAGCGGCCGGTTCCGCGCCCGCGGCGCCACCGGCGTCGGTGTCGAGGCCGGCGCGCTCGTGGACGCCTTCCTGCCCGAGCCCTCGCTGCAGGAGTCGACCAACCCGCTGCTGCGCGACCTGGTCACGGGCGGCGACGCCGCCCTCGGGCGGGAGTCCGCCGCCTCGCCCGGCGCCCTCGACACCGACGCCCGCCACCGCGTGATCGGCCCCGACGGGACGGCGCGCGAGCAGCTGTGGGCCGTCGGCCCCTGGACCTCCGAGCTGCCCATCGCCGCCTTCGCCCGCCCGCACACCAACGCCCCCTGCCACCGCCACAACGACGCCCTCGCCCGCGAGCTGCTCGAGACCGCGCTGAGCGGAAACGCTCCCCGGCCGGAGGCCGAGGAGCCCGAGGGAGGGGAGGCCGACCGCGGCATCCCGGTGCTCGCCCCTGTCGCCGTCCGCGCCCCGCACACCCCGCGGCTCGGCGTGCTCGGCCCGGGCAAGATCGGCTCGGCCCTGACCCGCACGGCGCTGCGCCGCGGGCTCGAGGTCGCCGTCACCGGCCGCTCCGCCCCGCCCGCGCTCGCCGCGAAGCTCCCCGGCGCCTGCCACGTCGGCCTCCAGGATCTCGCCGCGACCAGCGACGTCATCGCCCTGACCCTGCCGCTGCACGTCGCGCTGACCCTCGAGGCGGGCGCCCTGCAGGGCGCGGTCGTGGTCGATGCGACCAACCCCTGGGGCGAGGCCGACGCGGCCGCCGTCGAGGCCGCGCGCGCCGAGCTCGGCGACCACGCCGGCGAGCTCTCCACGAGCGAGCTGCTCGCCGCGCGCCTGCCCGGCGCGCACGTGGTGAAGACCCTGAACCACATCGGCTACCACGACGTCGAGGAGCACGGCCGCGACCACGGCGACCCGTCCCGTCGGGCGATCGCGCTCGCCGCCGACGACGACCGGGCCGCGGAGCTCGTCACCGCGCTGCTGCACCGCCTCGGCTACGAGCCCGTGCACCTCGGCGCCCTCGCCGCCGGCCGCGACCTCGAACCGGGCGAGGCCCTGTTCAGCGGCTGGTTCACCTCCGCCGAGCTCGACCTCCGCCGCGCCGAGCAGGTCCGCGCCGCCTGAACGGTCGTCGGCCGGCAGCGTCGCGGCATGATCACGTGCCACGTCCGTTATGAGATCGACCCCGCGCAGATCGAGGCCTTCGAGCGGTTCGCCATGCGATGGATGGAGCCTGTCGACCGACACGGCGCCACCCACCACGGCTACTTCCTGCCCGCGGAGGGTGCCCTCCTGCCCTCGACCGAGTCGGAGGTCAGCCGCTCCTGAGCTCCTTATCCAGCCAGCCGTGCGTCTCGATGGCGGGGCGGGTGGTCCTGGTGGCCGGGGGCGGCCATCGAGACGTGGTTCTGTGTCGTTATCGAGGGCTATAGCGACACAGGATCAGGTCTCGGTGGGTGGGGTGCTCGAGTCCGGGCCGACGGGCCGGGCCGCACAGGGTAGGCGGGCGGGCCGACCGGAGGTGCGGAGGTCAGGCCCCGGCGGCGCGGGCGACGGCGTCGGCGAGCACCACGTCCCCGAGCCCGGAGCCGAGGTTCTGTGCGACGACCAGGCCGCCCGGCCGGCCCTCCCGCAGCAGGTCTCCGGTCGACCCGGTCGCCCGGGGGTAGTCCTCGCCGTGCTTCAGCGGCCGCAGCGACTCGAACTGCTCGACGTCGTCGGCGACGACCGTGCCGGTGCGGGAGATCTCGGCGCCGGCGACCGAGGCGTAGTCGATCGGCAGCAGCGTCGCGTCGGCGGCGACCTCGCCCGGGCGCAGCGCCGCGTCGCTCAGCCCGATCGGCAGGGCGCTGATCACGACCCCCGCGCCTGCGAGCGCGTCGGCCCGGTCGGTCGCGGTGCGCAGCTCGAGGCCGGGCGTGTGCCCGGCGCACCAGGCGGCGAGCTCCCGGAGGGCCTCGGGGCGCCGGCCCCACACGGCCAGAGGGCCCCGACCCAGCGCCTCGATCACCCGGGCGTGGGAACGTGCCTGCACGCCGGTGCCGACGAAGGTGATCGGCCGGTCGTCCAGCGCAAGGCTCGCGCCGGTCACGGCCGCAGTGCGCTGGGCGGTGAGCTCGGCGGCGTCCATCGTGGCGCGGGTCGAGCCGTCGGCCGCGGAGAGCGCCATCAGCCCGCCGATCATCTCCCGGCCCCGCCCACGGTTCGACGGGGTGACCGTCACCCACTTGATGCCCAGCAGTCCGCGCTCCGGCCAGGCGGCGGGCATCGCGTTCGCGAAGCCGCCCTCCTCATGGACGACCTGGGTCTTCGGTGTCACCGAGGCGGAGCCGTCGACGAGGGCGAGCAGGGTCTCGCGCATGAGCGCGACCTGCTCGGCGGGGGTGGGGAGGAGCGTGCTGACCTGGGCGTCGTCGAGGTGGATCACGCTTCGACGGTATCGCGGGGCGTGAGGCCGCCCCCTTGCCGCGTTCGGGGTCCGGGACCGGGGGCGACCGTCGTGCGAAGAATGTCTACCCTGTGAGAATGATGAATCAGTGGGGGAACGACGCGCACGGGCCGGGCGGGGACCCGTCCTGGCTCGGGGGCAAGGACCGCGGGGGACCGGGCACGGGGGTGGATGGTGCCGGGACGGCGGAGAGCAGGCCCGGACCGCTGCCGAGCGGGGACAGCACCTGGTCCTCGGACTTCGACACGCGCAGCTCGTCCCGTCGCGCTGACCAGGACTTCGGCCCGAGCTCCGCGGACTCGGCCCCGCAGCACGCCGGGCCCCGCTTCGGCGAGTTCGGGGACGACGCTCGCGAGAGGGCCGAGCGCCGGTACGAGGAGTGGGAGTCCGGCGGCAGTCCCGACCCCGAGGTCCGCAACAGGGCGGTCGAGGTGGGCAAGGCCCTGGTCAAGGCGATCCCGACCGTCGTGTTCCTCGTCATCTTCTTCGGGTTCTTCGCCAGGAACGAGTTCTTCCGTGACAACTTCAGCTTCGGGTGGATCGCCCTCGTGGTGCTGGTTCCGATGCTGGCCAACGTGATCAAGTCCTTCCGGAAGTAGCCGCGGCCGGCCGGGCGTCGAGCCGGCCGACCGACGGGCCGGGACGGCGCTGAGCAGGTCGGCTGCGTGGCCGACCGAGCAGCCGGCGGAGAGGTCAGCCGGCCAGGCGGTACCAGGCGCCGTCGGCCGAACGCTCCAGCACGCCCGAGTCCACGGCGTCGCGCCGCACGAGCGCCACGTCGGCCGCGAACATCGCGATCGCGGCGTTCAGCTCCGACTCGCCGAGGCTGCGCTCCGGCCCGACCCGCTCGAACACGATTCGCGCGATCCTGCCGCTGACCTCGCGGGACTCCTCGGTCTTCACCGGGATGCCGTCCAGTCGCGGCACCTCGAGGATCGCCCGGTCCGAGCGCATCAGCGCGAGCGAGTCCGCGATCCGACGCAGCGCCGGGACGTCCGCCGTGCCGTCCTCGCCGAGCCAGTCCAGGCGCGAGAGCGGCCCGCGCACCGAGGGGTCCTCGACCGGTCCGTCCCCGGCGAGCAGGCGTCCGAGTCCGCGGCGCAGCTTCTCGGCGGAGAGCAGGGCGACGAGCTGCCGGGCGCGGCCCAGCTCGGCGGGGTGGTCCAGGGCGGTGGTCATGGGTCCTCCTTCTCGACGCGCTCCAGGGTGGCACGAGACCGTGTGATCTCGGCGACTGGGCGCCTTTCCGAGGTGCGGTTGTCGCACCGGTCGGAGATGCTTCAAGCATTGACGAGCAGGTGCTCTCGAGAGGAACGAATCAGGTGGTCATGGGCAGGTTCAGCGGGTCGCGTCGGGGTCGGATCGCGAGCGTCGGAGAGGAGGGGCGTCGGCCGCGGCGTGCGCGGAGCCTGGGCCTCGCCCTCAGCGCCATTCTCGCGGGGACCCTGCTCACCGGCTGCCACGACGGCAGCGGCGAGGGCACCGTGGTGCGCGTGATCGACGGTGACACCCTGGTCGCGGTCGTCGCTGGGGAGGAGACCACGATCCGCCTGCTCAACATCGACACCCCCGAGACGAAGCACCCCGACCTGCCCGTGCAGTGCCTGGGCCCCGAAGCGACGGATTTCCTCGCCGAGCGGCTCCCGGCCGGCACCGAGATTGAGCTCGAGTACGACGAGGAGCGGCTGGACCGCTACGACCGCACCCTCGCGGGTGTGTACGAGTCGGGCTCGCTGGTCAACGCCGAGATCGCCGCGGAGGGACTCGGCGTGCCGGTCTACTTCGAGCCCAACGACCGCTTCCTGCCCGAGGTCGAGGAGGCCGCGGCGACCGCGCAGTCCGAGGGGCTCGGTCTCTTCTCCGCCGCGACCGAGTGCACCGTCCCCGCACAGGTCGAGTCCCTCGGCGCCGCGGCCGACGAGATCCCGCAGACGGTCGCGGGCGACCCCGCCCAGGCGCTCGCCGACGCGACGACGCTGGTCGAGGGCGCGGAGGCGCTCGTCGATGCGCTCGACGCGGACGTGCTCGCGACCGGCCCGAACGCCGTTCTCGCCCTGCCGCTGGTCGCCCCCTTCCTCGGCGGGCAGCGGAAGGCCGCCGACGAGGTGCGCGAGCGCGCCGTCGAGGGGCGTGACCGGGTGCAGGGCCTCAAGGACGACTGGGACGAGGAGCAGGAGCGGCTGCGCGAGCAGAAGGAGCGCGAGGAGCGGGAGCGGCAGGAGCGCGAGCGGATCGAGCGGGAGGAGCAGGAGCGCGAGCGGATCGAGCGGGAGGAGCAGGAGCGCGAGGAGCTGGAGCGTCGCGAGCGGGAAGCGGCACCGGCCGCGGACTCGTCCGACGAGGAGACAGTCTCCGGCGCGACGAGCTCGGGCAGCGGCAGCGGCTCGGGGTCCGACGGGAAGTCCGGCTCCGGGGGCGGGTCCTCGAGCTCTGGCGGTTCGAACTCCGGCGGCGGCAACTCGGGCGGCGGCGCTTCCGGCGGTGACTCGTCCGGCGGCGGCAGCTCGGGCAGCGGGAAGTCCGGTGGCGGGAAGTCCGGCTGTGAGCCCTACGGCCCGGAGATCCCCTACTCGGACGACGGCGGCTACACCGGCAAGCGCTACGGCATGCCCGGCGGCAAGACCTTCCGCAAGTGCAGCTGACCGGCACGTTCGCCACCTGACGGTGACGGCGGCTCGCCGCGGCCGTCCCCGTCGATCCCGGGCCGTCTCCCCGGCCAGCGCCGGGCCGGCGCGTCCCGGTCCCTCCTTCCCGTGCTGATCGCCTCGTCCCGCTCAGACTGTGGATGTGATGGCTTGGTGGCGGGTTTCTGTGATCGCTCAGTGGCGGTGCAGGCGCGGTCAGGTGTCGGCCGTGGTGCGGCGCAGCTCGCGGTAGATGGTGGTGCGGGAGACATTGAACAGCTCGGCCAGCTCGGCTTGGGTGTGCTCACCGGCGGCGTGCAACGTCAGCAGGTGCTTGCGCTGAGAGGGCGAGAGCTTGGGCTTCTTGCCTTTGAGTTTGCCCTTGGATCTGGCGATGGCCATGCCCTCGCGGGTGCGCAGGCGGATGAGGTCCGCCTCAAACTCGGCCACCATGCCGAGCACGTTGAACAGCAACCGGCCGACGGCGTCGTTGGGGTCGTAGACGCTGCCTCCGAGACTGAGCGCCACTCCCTTGATGGTGAGCTCGTCGGCGATGTCCCTCGCGTCCGGGAGCGAGCGGGCCAGCCGGTCGAGCTTGGTCACCACCAGGGTGTCCCCATCCCGGGTCGCGGCCAGTGCCTCGCGCAGCCCGGGCCGGGCGCGGGTCGTTCCCGTGAGGCCGTGGTCGAAGTAGACGTTCTTGTTCTCGACTCCGAGGCGCTCGAGTGCTTCCCGTTGGGCGGAGAGGTCTTGCTCGAGAGTCGAGACGCGCGCGTAGCCGACATGCATGTCCCCATTGTTGCAGTTGCCCTCCCCTCACCGCCCATGTCACCGTACGGGTCTTGCGTACATGACGATCCCTCATAAAAAGTCGTCGAGGAGTAAGCTCGCACGACGTACGGTGAAGGATCCCCTTACGGGCATGCGATCTGGGCTGACGCCTGTGACCGAGTGTTCAGTGCGCGCTGTATAGTTCAGTCCATGCTGACTATTGCTTCGCGTCTCGACGTGATGAACCGCCTGGGTCGTGCACTGGCCGACCCCACTCGATCCCGGATCATCTTGACCCTGCTCGACCATCCCGCTTACCCGGCGGAACTGGCCCGAGATCTGGACCTGACACGCCCGAACGTGTCCAACCACCTGGCATGCCTGCGCGATTGCGGGATCGTCGTCTCCGAGCCCGAGGGTCGTCGGACACGATATGAGATCGCCGATTCGCACCTGGCGCAGGCGCTGACGGCACTGGTCGATGCCACCCTGGCAGTGGACGAAGACGCCCCGTGCATCGATCCCGCCTGCTCGCTTCCCGGATGCGACGCAGCTGGGGAGGGCGCATGATCCTCACCTCGGTCTTGCAGGCGATGGGCCTGTTCGCAGCGACCAACATCGACGACATCATCGTGCTCTCCCTCTTCTTCGCGCGAGGGGCAGGCCAGCGCGGCACTACCGCCCGCATTCTGGCCGGCCAGTACCTCGGATTCGCCGGCATCCTCGGTGCCGCGGTCCTGGTGACCATCGGTGCCGGAGCATTCCTGCCCTCGGCAGCCATCCCGTACTTCGGTCTCATCCCTCTGGGCCTCGGCCTCTGGGCCGCATGGCAGGCCTGGCGCGGAGACGATGACGACGATGACGACGAGGCCAAGGTTGCCGGCAAGAAGGTCCGCGTGTGGACAGTCGCAGGCGTCACCCTTGCCAACGGCGGCGACAACATCGGCGTCTACACCCCTGTCTTCCTCAGCGTGGAACCTCTCGCAGTAGTCGCCTACTGCATCGTCTTCCTCGCGCTCGTCGCGGTCCTGGTGGCCCTGGCAAAGTTCGTCGCCACCCGCCCCCCGATCGCCGAAGTGCTCGAACGCTGGGAGCACATCCTCTTCCCCATTGTTCTCATCGGCCTCGGCATCGTGATCCTCGTCAGCGGCGGAGCCTTCGGACTCTGACGTAGCGGCAGCGATCCAAACGGCCCCGACCGGGCGCACCCCTCTCGGTTCAGACCGCGACACCTACCTGCAGCCAGTCCTGCGTGATCGCGGCAACAAGACCGCCACGGAGCGCTGCAAAAACCCCGCCACCAAGCGAACGAAGCCACACGCTCAGACATCCACGTCTCGGCGGCTCCCCGGGACGGGACGGGCCGCTGACAGCGCGGCGCGGGGGAGTTGTTCGACGAAACGTGCCACGAATCTGGCACGTTTCGTCGAACAACTCCGGGAGAGTCGTGCAGCGGGGTGCGCACGGCCCGTCCGCGGGAGGGGTGCTCTGACAGGTCCTCCCATCGCGGCGCGGGCGGCGCGAGGGTGGGGGCATCGGGCGAGCGACGCCCGCACCATCGCAGCAGGAGGAGCACCGCATGGAGTACGTGAAGCTGGGCCGCACCGGACTGGACGTGTAGCGGCTGTGCCTGGGCACGATGGGTTTCGGCAGCGCCGAGCGCTGGATCCACAAGTGGGTCCTGGAGGAGGACGACTCCCGCCCCGTCATCAAGCACGCCCTCGACGCAGGCATCAACTTCTTCGACACCGCGAACGTGTACTCGATCGGCCGCAGCGAGGAGATCGTGGGCAAGGCCCTGGTCGACTACGCGAACCGCGACGAGATCGTGCTGGCCACGAAGGTGCACGGGACGATGCACGAGGGCCCCAACGGCGGCGGGCTCTCCCGCAAGGCGATCCTCGCCGAGGCGGAGGCGAGCCTGCGCCGGCTCGGCACCGACTACATCGACCTGTACATCATCCACCGCTGGGACCACACCGTCCCGATCGAGGAGACGATGCAGGCGCTGGATGACCTGGTCCGCTCGGGGAAGGTCCGCTACCTCGGGGCCTCGGCCATGTTCGCCTGGCAGTTCCTGCAGGCGCAGCACGTCGCCGAGGTGAACGGCTGGACGAAGTTCGTCTCGATGCAGAACCACTACAACCTCCTCTACCGCGAGGAGGAGCGGGAGATGATGCCGCTGCTGCGCGAGCTCGGCGTCGCCTCCACGCCCTACAGCCCGCTCGCCGCCGGCCGCCTCACCCGTGACTGGGATGCGGACACCGAGCGGGCCCGCACCGACCAGACGGCGAAGTCGAAGTACGACTCCACCGAGGACACCGACCGCGCCATCGTCGAGCAGGTCGCGAAGATCGCCGCAGACCGCGGCGTGGAGCGCGTCCACGTGGCGCTGGCCTGGCTGCTCGCGAAGAACCCGGTCGTCTCCCCGATCATCGGCGCGACCAGGACCTCGCACATCGACGGCGCGCTCGGCGCGCTCGACCTCGAGCTCACGGCCGACGAGATCGCCGCGCTCGAGGCGCCCTACGCCCCGCACAGGGTCGTCGGCGCGCTCGCCCCGGGGGAGTCCACCCTCGGCGGGCGCGCGAAGACCCGCTGAGCCGAAGCCCGGAGCCCCGGGACCCAGGTCAGCGTGTCCTGTACTACCATCTGGCGGGTCAGGGCACGGTGGAGGAAGGACCGCAGTTGTCGTCATCGATGCAGCGCTCGGCGGTCGCCGCATGAGCACCGCCGCTCTCCTGCTGCTCCTGCTCTCCGGGATCTTGCTCTTCGCCACGATCATCGCCATCTACGCGACGGTCGTGACCTCGAAGAGCCGCGCGGTGCCGGGCTGGGTCTGGGGTCTCGGAGCCGCGACCCTGCTCGTGGCGTTCGTCGCGGTGCTGCTGATGCGCTGAGCGCCGTCGGCGCCACAGCAGCGCCGCGACCGCGCTGCCGCCGAGCGCCACGATCAGATCCAGCGCGGTGTCGGCCGGGGCGATGTGCACGGCGGGGTCCACCCAGTGATGACCCGCCAGCTCCATCAGCTCCCAGACCACCGCGAGGACCGCGCCGGTCACGACCACCTCCGCCGCGGAGACCTCCCGGGAACGGACCACCCGCGCCACCAGCACGGCGAGCAGCCCGTTCAGCACGGTGTGCACCGGGACGTCCCACCAGGGGATCCGCTCGTAGAGCAGGAGGAACGAGCTGATCGCCGCGACCATGCAGGCCGCCGAGGTCGCCACCTCCCAGGCCAGCGGGAGGCGAGAGCGCCAGCCCACCACCTGCGCGAGCGCCACCAGCATCGCCACCGCGGCCTCCACCCCGTGCCCGGTCAGCGCGAGGCCCGCCGACAGGGCGAGCCCGGACCAGCGCACCGGCAGCAGGGCCACGGCGCGTGCCTGTCCGGCGGTCATCGCCCTCGACCCGGCGCGGTGAGCCTCGCCGCCCAGCGCTGCCACGGCCGCTCGAGACGCCAGTTGCGTCGCAGGGTGCGAGTCGCACGGCGCCACCGACGCAGCGGATCGTGGCCGACCCGCAGCGCCCGGGCCGACATGCCCACCGCGACCGTCCGCGTCACCTGGACGCGCTGCCCCGGCCGTACCCGGAAGGACAGGTCCATGTCGTCATGCACCTCTGCGCTGCGGGAGGTCTCCTCCCGGACCTCGTGCCACCATGCGCGCCGCATCGACATGGTCGTGCCGAACGCCGGGAAGTGCCCCAGCGCCGCGGCGGTGCACAGCAGGTACGTGCCGACGTAGAGACCCGAGAGGAGCTCCCCGAGAGGTGCGGGAATCCGGAAACGGCCGGGGCCGGTGACGAGCACGGTGCGGGGCCCCGACCGGACATGTGCGAGACGATGGGCGCCGAGCCATCCGGGCGAGGGTCGGCTGTCCGCGTCGCAGCGCACGATGAGGTCCCCGCGGGCGACGTCGTAGCCCGCGGCGGCGGCCGCGGCGATGCTCGGAGGGGGAAGGGTCAGCACGATGCAGCCCGCGGCTCGGGCCACCGCTGCGGAGCCGTCGCACGAGCCGTTGTCCACCACTATGATCTCGAGCGCGGGCTCCCGCTGCTGCGCGAGGGCCTCCAGGAGACCTCGCAGCTCGGCGGCGTCGTCGCGAACGGGCACGACGACCGAGCAGCTGCGGGGCTCGGTGTCGGCGGGGGACTCCACATCGCAGAACGCTACCCGTGCTTCCGGGGCGGATCCTGGCAGCGCTCGCCCGGGCGGCCGATCTCCCGGCCGGGTGTCGGCCCTCACGGCGATCTCGGCCGTCCCGCTCTACAGTGGAGGCGTCATGTGCCGACTCTTCGCCCTCCATTCCGACCAGCCCATCACCGCCGACTTCTGGCTGCTGGACGCCCCCTACTCCCTGCTCAGCCAGTCCCGCTTCAACGCCGACGGGACGGGGCTGGGCTGGATCGACGAGCACGGTGCCCCGCAGGTCGCGAAGAAGCCCGTGGCCGCCTACGCCTCCGAGCGCTTCGGACAGATCGCCACCGCGGTGCGGTCCCGCGCGATGATCGCGCACGTACGGCTCTCCTCCGGCACCGGGCACAGCGACGAGAACACCCACCCCTTCCTGCAGGACGGGATCCTCTCCGCCCACAACGGGGTGCTCGAGGTGACCGAGCAGATGAAGGAGCGGGTGCGCGCGCTCGGCGCCGCACATCACGTCCGCGGCGTCACCGACAGCGAGTGGATGGCCGCGCTGATCACCGGGGAGGTCGCCGCGCACGGCGGCGACCTGCGCGGCGGCGTCGTCGCGGCGCTGGACTGGATCGCGCGGAACGTGCCCGTCTACTCGGTGAACGTGCTGGTGCTGAAGGACGAGGAGCTGATCGCGGTGCGCCTGCCCGCCACCAACGAGCTGTGGGTGCTGGAGCGCGAGGCGACCACGTCCGCGCCCCGCGAGGCGCTGGACCAGTCCTCCGCCACGCTGCGCACCCGCAGCGAGGACCTCGCCGGCATCGACTCGGTGGTGATCGCCTCCGAGCCGATGGACGATGACCCCGCCTGGCGTCTCATGGACTCCGGCGAGCTGCTGCACCTCGCGGCCGACGGCTCCATGCACCGCGAGCGCCCCTTCGGCCCGCTCGCCCAGCCGCTGGCGCTGGAGGACCTCGGCCTCTCCGCCGCCGCGTCCCAGGCGCACGCCGCCCAGGACCAGGCGCAGCAGGAGCGTCGCCGCCGCCTCGCCGAGCGCGCCGCATGAGCGGGGCGAGCTCCGAGCCGGCCGGCGCTGCCGCGCCCGACAGCACCCCCGACGCCGCACCGTCGGCCACCCTTGCGACGGCGTACCACCGCCTCGCGACCCTCCGCCCCGCCTGGTCCCGGCCTGCGAAGCCGCTGCTCAGCCTCGGCGCGGCCCTCCTCGCCTATGTGGTGCTCAGCTCCGTCGTGCTGGTCACCGCGGTGCTGCTGCTCGCGGTGGTGCCCGGCGTGAACATCGCCCGTGGCGTCACCAGCGGCGACCCGACCAGCCCCCTGGACGTCGGCCTGGCGCTGGCGATGGGCGCGATGTGGCTGCCGGCGGGGATCGTCGGCGTGCGCGTGGGCGGCTGGCGACCGCTCGGCACCGCCTGGTCGGTCGCGGCCCGTCTGCGCCCGGACCGCTCCCTGCTGATCGCCGGAGCCGGGGGAGGGCTCGCGGTGGTCGTGCTCGCCGCGCTCGCCGGCATGCTCGCCGGAGCCCCCGACGCCGCCGGGTCCGGCGCCTCGATCCCGCAGCTGCTGCTGGTGGTGCTGCTGGTGCTGGTCCTCGCCCCGGTGCAGGCGATCGGACTCGAGCTGAGCCTGCGCGGCACCGTGATGCAGGCGCTCGGCACCTGGCTGCGCAGCCCCGCCCTGCCCGTCCTCGCCGGCACCGCCGTGATGCTGATCGGCCGGGATCTCACCCCGGCTGTGCTGCTTCCCGCGCTCGCCCTCGGCCTCAGCGCCGGAGCGCTCGCCTGGAAGACGGGCGGGCTCGAGCTGCCGATCGCGCTGACCACCATGCTCACCGTCCTCGCGCACCTGGTCGGGGCCGTTGGCGCGGGCAGCGGCGCGGGCGCCGGCGTCGGCGCCGTCGGGGCGGCCGCCGCGGCACCGGGCACCTCCGCCGCCGCGCTCTCCGTCCCCGCCGCGAGCGCGCCAGAGGCGGCGCTCGCCGGCGGGATCACGGGCGCGATCGCGCTGCTGCTGCTCACCGGCCTGCTCGTGGTGTGGATCGGCCGACGTGAGGGCGTGCGCCTGCTCCAGCCCGTCACCCGGCCTGCAGGCCAGGAGGCCCCCGACCCGGTGCACATCTGAGGCATCGGCCCCACCGGCTACGGTCGAGCCATGAGCGACCTCGCTGCCACCCCCGCCGACCACCTCCTCCTGCTGCCGCTGCGCCAGCGGATCCTGGAGCAGCGCCTGGGCGTGCGCGTCCTGCACCTGCACCGCACGGGCCGTCCCGAGCTCTCCCACCGATTCGTCGAGGACACCGTCGAGAACGTCTACTCGGTCTCGAAGACCGTCACCGCCCTCGCCGTCGGGATCGCACAGGCCGAGGGGCTGCTGCAGGTCCAGGACCTGCTCACAGACCACCTGCCCGCCCCGACCGGCGGGTACGGGCAGGGCGTGGACGAGGTGCGGCTGCGGCACCTGCTGACCATGACCTCCGGCTCCCCGGTGCTCGGCTTCCTCGACGCCGAGCGCGAGCACGAGAACCTCACCGCCCACCTGCTCGCCACCGACCTCACCGCCGCGCCGGGCGAGCGGTTCGAGTACTCCAACGGCTCGATCTTCCTGCTCGCCCGCGTGATCGAGGAGCGCACCGGGCAGACCCTGCGCGACTGGCTGATGCCGCGCCTGTTCGCACCGCTCGGGATCCTGAACCCGCAGTGGTTCACCACCCGTGACGGCCACACCTGGGGCGCGACCGGCCTGCACCTGAAGAGCGGTCAGCTCGCCCGCCTCGGCCGCCTCCTCCTGGACCGCGGCGCCCACGAGGGCGCCCGGCTCGTCCCGGCCGACTGGATCGACGCCCTCCACGCCGAGGGCACCTGGGTCACGACCGGCGACCCCGAGCCGGAGGCCGCCCGTTACGGCTTCGGGGTCTGGGACTGCACGGCCGACGGGGCCTGGCGGGCCGACGGTGCCTACGGCCAGTTCCTGCTGGTCCTGCCCGCGCAGCAGGCCGTGCTCACCGTGACCTCTCACCTCGAGGGCCGCGCCGGCGCCGAGATCCTCCGCGCCGTGTGGGAGGAGCTGCTGCCGCTGCTGTGAACAGTCCGGCGCCGCCCTCCGGTGCGTGCCGCGAGGGACGACCCTGCCGCGACCGGCGCGGCCCGTTGCCTGAGCCGCGCCCCAGGCGCGCACCGGTAGGTTTGTCCCCATGGATCCTTCCGTCCTCCTGAACATCGCCCTCGTGCTGCTCTTCGTGCTGATCGGCGGCGTGTTCGCGGGCACCGAGATGGCGATCGTGAATCTCCGCGAGTCGCAGATCGACCAGCTCGAGGAGTCCGGGCCCCGCGGCGCGAAGACCGCGACGATGGTCCGCGACCCCAACCAGTTCCTCTCCGCGGTGCAGATCGGCGTGACCGTCGCCGGGTTCTTCTCCTCCGCCTACGGCGCCGCCACGATCGCGCCGTCGCTCGTGCCGGTGCTGACCGGGCTGGGCCTGCCGGAGGCCACCGCCGGGACCGCCGCGCTGATCGGGATGACGCTGATCATCGCCTACCTCTCCCTCGTGCTCGGCGAGCTCGTCCCCAAGCGCCTGGCCATGCAGAACGCGCTGGCCATGACCAAGGTGGTCGGCCCGCCGCTGCACCTGTTCGGGCAGCTGATGCGCCCGGTGATCTGGCTGCTGTCGGCGTCGACCAACCTCGTCGTGCGCCTGCTGGGAGGCGACCCGGACGCGAACCGCGAGGCGGTCTCCGCCGAGGAGATCAAGGCGATGGTCCGCGACTCCGACGCTCTGGATCAGGCGGAGTCGCGGGTGCTGGCCGACGTGTTCGACGCCTCCGAGCGCACCGTCGTCGAGGTCATGCAGCCCCGTCACCAGGTCCACTTCCTCGACGGGCGTCAGAGCGTCGAGGAGAGCCGACAGGAGATCCGCGACACCGGCTTCTCCCGCTATCCCGTCACCGGCGACGACGTCGACGACGTGCTCGGCTTCGTGCACGTGCGCGACATGCTCCTGGTCGAGGACCCGGTCCGCACCCGCATGTCGGAGCTGGTGCGCCCCATCGAGCACATCCCGGGCACCGTGCAGGTGCTCTCGGCGCTGAACCGGATGCGCGCCCACGCCGACCAGATCGCCGTGGTCGTGGACGAGTACGGCGGCACCGACGGCATCGTCACCCTCGAGGACCTGCTCGAGGAGCTCGTGGGCGAGATCTACGACGAGTTCGATGCGAAGACCTGGCCCGCCCCCGGCGGCCTGGACAGCATCCTCGCGGCCGACGGCACCTTCGAGGGCGGCCTGATCCTGCAGGAGTTCGAGGCCGCGACCGACATCTCCCTGCCGGACACCGGCGGCTACGAGACCGTCGGCGGCTTCCTCATGGCGCAGCTGGGACGCATCCCCGAGGCCGGGGACATGGTCGCGATCGACGGCGGCACCCTCGAGGTCGCCGAGGTCGACGAGCGCCGGGTGAAGACGGTGCGCTTCATCCCGGGGACGCCCGCCGAGGGCGAGGTGCAGGCCGACGAGGAGACTCCCTCCGTCTGAGCCGGCGGGGCCCGCCCCCGCCGCGCCGCGCCTCCGCTGCCGCCCGCGCCGTTCCCGAGCCGATCGGTCGGGGCTCAGCCCTGCCCTCGGGGCATCTCGCGAGTAGGGTCGAGGACATGCACTCCGTCCCGGGACCGTGCTCCCGGGTACCCACACCTCGGGAGGACCTCTCATGGCTCGCAGCACCTTCGCCCAGCTTCTCGTCGCCCAGCTCCGCGACCTCGGCGTGGAGCGCATCTACGGGGTGGTCGGCGACTCGCTGAACCCCGTGGTCGACGCCGTCCGCACCACCGAGGGCATCGAGTGGGTGCACGTGCGCAACGAGGAGGCCGGCGCCTTCGCCGCGGGAGCCGAGGCCCGCCTGACCGGGAAGCTCGCCGTGTGCGCCGGCTCCTGCGGCCCGGGCAACACCCATATGATCCAGGGGCTGTACGACGCGCACCGCGACAACGCGCCGGTCCTCGCGATCGCCTCCCATATCCCCTCGGAGAAGATCGGCACCGGCTTCTTCCAGGAGACCCATCCCGAGCGGCTGTTCCAGGAGTGCTCCCACTTCTGTGAGATGGTCAACTCCGGCCCCCACGGCGCGACGATGCTGCACATCGCGATCCAGACCGCGATCGCGAAGAGCGGCGTCTCCGTGCTGGTGCTGCCCGGCGACGTCGCCGACCAGGGGGTCGACGCCCCGCTCACCCGGGATCTCGCCACCGAGCTCGGCGCGGTCCAGCCCGCCGCAGGCCCCGTCGGCCGTCTCGCCGAGCTGATCGACGACGCGGACACCGTGATGCTGTTCGCCGGCGCCGGGGTGCGCGGCGCCCGCGAGGAGGTTCTCGCGCTCGCCGAACGGGTCAAGGCGCCGATCGGCCACGCCTTCGGCGGCAAGGAGTGGATGCAGTACGACAACCCCTACGACGTGGGGATGAGCGGCCTGCTCGGCTACGGCGCCTGCTACGAGGCGATGCACGAGGCGGATCTCGTGATCCTGCTGGGCACCGACTTCCCCTACAGCGAGTTCCTGCCGCGCGAGAACGGCAAGGGGGCGCCGCGGATCGTGCAGATCGACGCCGACGCGTCCCGGCTGGGCCGCCGCGTGGGCCTCGACCTCGCCGTGCACGGCGACGTCGCGCTCACCCTCCAGGCGGTGCTGCCGCTGCTGACGTCCACCAAGGGGCACCGCTACCTGCACCGCCAGCTGAAGGCACACCACAAGGCGCTCTCCGGTGTGGTCGCCGCGTACACGAAGAACGTCGAGCGGATGACGCCCATCCACCCCGAGTTCGTCGCCGCGACTCTCGACGAGCTCGCCGACGACGACGCCGTGTTCACCGTGGACACCGGCATGTGCAACGTCTGGGGCGCCCGCTACATCACCCCCAACGGGAAGCGACGCGTGTTCGGCTCCTGGCACCACGGCACCATGGCCAACGCCCTCCCCCAGGCCATCGGCGCCTCGAAGGCGTTCCCCGGCCGGCAGGTGATCTCGATGAGCGGCGACGGCGGGCTCGGCATGCTGATGGGCGAGCTGCTGACCGTGAAGCTGCATGAGCTGGACACGAAGATCCTCGTGTTCAACAACTCGAGCCTGGGGATGGTGAAGCTCGAGATGCTGGTCGAGGGCCTGCCCGATCACGGCACCGACCACGAGGCCGTGGACTACGCCGCGATCGCCGAGGGCGTGGGCATCGGCGCGGTGCGCATCACAGAGCCGAAGAAGCTGAAGAAGCAGCTCGCCGCCGCGCTCGCGACCCCTGGCCCGGTGCTCATCGACGTGGTCACCGATCCCGACGCCCTCTCGATGCCCCCGAAGATCACCGCCCAGCAGATCCGCGGCTTCGCCACCGCCTCGACGAAGGTCGTGCTCGGCGGCGGGGTGGGGAGGATGGTCGACATGGCCGCGAGCAACCTGCGGAACATGCCGCGGTGACAGCGGCTCTCCCGCCGCGCTCGGCGACTCGGTCGATGCTGGTTCGGCGACCGGCAGGTGGACACCGGCACAGGGTCGGGCGAAGCGCCTGTTCGTGACGTGGTCGTGATGACATTCCGGTCGGTTGTGCACCGGTTTCACCTAATATGACCAGGCCCCCTCGAATGACCTCAGAAGAAGAGTTCCGGTGACGATCGAAGACTTCCTCAGGCTGCTGCTGCGCAACCTCCTGCTCCTCGTCGCCGGCCTCGTGCTCGGTGCCGCCGCCGGCTACGGCCTCTCCTTCACGCAGAGCACCACCTACTCCGCGAGCGCGCTCGGCTACGTCTCCGCCAGCGCGCAGTCCGACGAGAACGGCGACCCGATCCAGCAGGCCAGCGGGAACATGCAGTTCCAGTACTCGAAGGCGCAGTCCTACCTGCCGCTGTTCAACACCCGCGCGGTGGGCCAGCGGATCGTGGACGAGCTGGGCCTCGAGGCGAGCCCCGACGAGGTCGCCGGTTCCCTGCAGACCACCCTGGACCCCAACGCCCCGATCATCACCGTCGAGGCCGTCGCGCCCACCGCGGAGGAGGCCTCCGCGATCGCGAACGCCGCCGTCGAGGCGACCGCCGCCGAGGCCCGCTCCCTCGAGACCGGCGGGAACGAGAACGCCGCCGTCGGCGTGCAGCTGACCAACTACCAGAACGCCGTCGTGCCCGGCGCCCCCGTCTCCCCGGACCGCGAGAAGTTCCTGATCGCCGGCGCCGCCTTCGGCCTGCTGGTGGCGCTGGGCCTCGCCTGGCTTCGGGACCGCAACGACAGCCGCCTGCGCACAGCCGACGACGTCACCGACGTGGTGGGTCTGCCCACCCTCGGCGCGCTCCCGGACGCGAAGGAGTTCGCCCGCGGCAAGGACGGCGTGCTGCCCGAGCCCGCGTTCTTCCCGAGCCGGGAGGCGCTGCGCAAGCTGCGCACGAATCTGCGCTACATCGACGTGGACAACCCGCCCCGCTCGATCGTGGTCACCTCCTCCGCCCCCGGCGAGGGGAAGTCCACCGTCGCCTCGAACCTCGCCCGCGTCATGGCCCGCGCCGGCCAGCCCACGCTGCTGGTCGATGCGGACCTGCGCCGCCCGATGATCGCCCAGCAGTTCTCCGTGGACGGCGAGGTGGGCCTGTCCCAGCTGCTCGCCGCCTCGGTGAGCCTCGAGGACGTCGCCGAGCCGACGACCGTCCCGCTGCTGACCCTGCTCCCGGCCGGGCAGATCCCGCCGAACCCCTCCGAGCTGCTCGGCTCGCGCCGCATGCAGGAGCTGATCGAGGAGCTCTCGCGGCAGTACTTCGTGATCATCGATGCGCCGCCGGTGCTCGCGGTCACCGATGCGCAGCTGCTCACCCGCCACTCGGACGGCGCGATCCTCGTGGCCGTTCCCGGCCAGACCCGCACCGCCGCGATGCAGAAGGCGGTCGAGGCGATCCGCGCCGTGAACGGCACCGTCTACGGCGCAGTGCTCAACCGCGCCTCGACCGGCCGCCTGAACCGACTCGCCTACGGCGACGCCGTCTACGGCTACAGCGCCTACGGCAAGTACGGCTACGGCGCGCTCGGCGGCTACGACGAGTCCGCCGTGGTGCCGGATGCCGAGGAGGTCGACGTCGAGCAGGCCGGCGGTCCCGCCGAGCCCGGCCCTGCCTCCGCGCCCGCCGCAGCCGTCGCTGCCCCGGACGCCCCGCGACCTGCGGACACGGAGGCTCCGCGACGTGCCGCGCAGGCTTCGCCGCGCCCCGAGGCGCAGCCCGTCGCTCACCCCGCCCGTGCGGCCGACGAGTCGGCGCCGGTCGAGCACGACGAGAACGAGCCCGAGGGGGACTCCGCGCCCGCTGCGCGCACCTCGCCGCGCGGTCGCCGCGCCGCCCCCACCTGGGGCCGGTGATGAGCCTCCGCGGGCTCGGGGCGATCGTTCCCGTCCACGGAGCGCTCGCTCCCGTGCTGCCGCTGCTCGAGTCGCTGTGCGGCGAGGCCGTGCCCGCCGCGCAGCGCCCCGCCCGTGTGGTCCTGGTCGACGACGCGAGCCCCGTCCCCGTCGCCGCCGACGAGCTGCCGGCCGGGGTCGAGCTGGTGCGCCGGCCCGCCAACGGCGGCTTCGGCGCCGCCGTGAACACCGGACTGGACGCGCTCGCCGCGCCGGTCGGTGCGGCCGACGCCGCGGGCGGGCCCGCGATCGAGCACGCCCTCGTGCTGAACTCCGATCTGCAGATCCCGCCGGGCTTCTGCGCGGACCTGCTCGCGCACGCCCTGCCGTGGATGCCCGCCGTGGTGGGCTGCCGGAACGTCGGCGAGGACGGCGGCTCCGGCTACGCCGCGAGGTACTTCCCCACGATCTCCCACCAGGTGGTGGAGTGGCTGGTGCCGCTCGCCTCCCAGCGCCACCGCGACGTGCTGCACCGCGCCGTCGGCCACGACCTCGACGCCGAACGCGGCAGCGGGATGGTGCCGGTGGACTGGGTCTCCGGGGCGGTGCTGCTGCTGCCGCTCGCGGAGGTGCGGAAGGCCGGCGGCTTCGACGAGGGGTACTTCATGTACACCGAGGAGGTGGACCTCCAGCTGCGGCTGCGCCGCGCGGGGATCCCCGCCCTGCTCGATGCGGACCTCGAGGTGCGCCACGTGGGCGGCGGCTCCTCCGGCGGGGAGGCCCGCCGGCGTCGCTGGCTCGTCGGCGCCCGCATGCGCTTTGCCCGCAAGCACGGCAACGTGCACCTGCTTCGCGGCGCGATGACGCTGGCCACCGGCGTGAACCTGCTGTGGAACAGCGCTCGCCGCGCCGCCGGACGGGACGTGGCCCCGCTGGCCGCGGCCCGCGAGGAACTCGACCTGATCCACCGCGCCGGAAGGACCCTCCCGCGATGAGCCCCGCCCCCTCCACCCCGGAGCGGCTCCTGCTGATCTCCCCGGCCTTCCACGGCTACTGGCGCAGCATCGGCGACGCCCTCGCCCGCCGCGGCTACGAGGTCCACACCGCCCGCTACGACGCCTACGACACCGTCGGCGACAAGCTGCGGCTCAAGGCGACCGTCGAGCTGCCCGACCGCCTCCACCTGCCCGGCGACCGCCGCACCGCCGAGCGCGCCCGCCTCACCGACCGCGTGATCGCGCGGATGCGGGAGGTGCGCCCGCACCGCGTCGTCGTCATCAAGGGCGACGGCCTCGATCAGCGGTTCTGGGATGCGCTGGGGGACACCCCGCGGATCCTGTGGCTCTACGACGACCTCCACCGCCACGACTACACCGACGAGTTCCTGCGCCAGGTCGGGCCCGTGGTGGACTACGCCCGCTCCGAGACGGACATGCTCCGCGCCCGCGGCGTCGACGCGCACTTCGTGCCCAACGCCTTCGACCCCCACCGCAGCGAGCC
Organism: Brachybacterium atlanticum; assembly: GCF_025669985.1. Classification (NCBI taxonomy): domain Bacteria; kingdom Bacillati; phylum Actinomycetota; class Actinomycetes; order Micrococcales; family Dermabacteraceae; genus Brachybacterium; species Brachybacterium atlanticum. Next base: position 129,568 of record NZ_JAKJJW010000003.1, read on the forward strand.
CACCAGCCGACGCACCGACGAGATCGTGTTCATCGGGTCCGGCTACGCCAACCGCAAGGAACTGCTCACACACCTCGCCGAGCACGACCTGCCCGTGCACGCCTGGGGCCGGGACTTCTCCCGCCACCCGTTCGACCGCGCCCGCACCTTCTCCTGGTCACGGCCCCCGATCGCCGCCTCCCGCGAGGTGCCGCTCGAGCGCGCCTACCAGATCCACGCCGAGGGCGCGGCGGCCGTCGCGATCCACGGCCTGCAGAACGGGCACGCGATGCGCACCTTCGAGATCCCCGGCATGGGCGGCGTGCAGCTCGTGGACCGCGACGACGTGGACCAGTTCTACGAGGTCGGCACCGAGGTCGCCGTGTGGCACGATCGCGAGGAGCTCCTCGATCTCGCCCGGCGCGCCCTGCAGGACCGGGCCTGGGGGGAGAGGATGCGAGGAGCCGGCAGGCGCCGCACCCTCGCCGAGCACACCTTCGATCATCGCCTCGAGGAGGTCGATTCGCTGTGGCAGGACTGATCCACCCCAGCTCCCTGGAGCGCTGGCAGGAATGGCAGAGCACGCGGAACCGCGCCCGCCAGGTCAAGCATGCCGTCACCAGCGCGGTGCGCTCGCGTCGCGGGACTCAGCAGCTGCCCGGCCTGGTGCTCCACTCCCGAGAGGGTGAGGGGGACACGCGCCTGCTGATCGCCCTGGACTCCGCCTCCCCGACCTCCCGCGCGAGCCTGCTGACCTCCCTGCCCTACCTGCGCATCGGCGTGGACGTGCTCAGCCCCGCCGGCCTCGACCTGCCCGAGCTCGACGGCGACGAGTGGACCCATCAGCGGATCGAACCGGCCACCACCGAGGACGAGCAGCGCCGCCGCCTCGCCGTCGTGCTGGACAGACGCGGGATCGGCGCCGTGCTCACCCTCGGCCAGCACCTCGCCGCGGGTCGCTCCGCCCACGAGTGGGCGCTCGCCACCGACACCGCCTCCGCCGTGGTCCAGCACGGGGCCCTGACCCCCTACGCCCCGCCGCTGCCGCCCCGCACCACGCTGCTGGCCTGGAGCGACGCCGACGCGGAGTTCTACCGCTCCGGCCGCGACGACGTCGAGGTGCGCACCGTCGGCTCCCAGCTGCTGTGGCAGGCCGGCAAGGAGAGCGAGGGCGAGGTCGACGTGACCGGGCAGAAGCCCGTGTTCCTCGGCCAGATGCACGGCGCCGAGCTGCCGCGCCGGATCACCGCGGGGATCGCGATGTCCTTCTGCCGCGCCGAGGGCGCGCTGTACCGCCCGCACCCCTCCGAGGTGGACGTCCTCTCCCGCGCCGCGCACAGGCTGATGACGCGCCGCGGCGTCGAGTTCCAGGACACCTCGATCCCGCTGCACGAGGTGCGCGCCCCGGTGGTCGGGATCTTCTCCACCGGCGTGCTCGAGGCCGCCGCCCGCGGCATCCCCTCCTGGGTCGCCGGCGAGAAGGTGCCCGCCTGGGTGCGCGAGTTCTGGGACCGCTACGACATGCGCCGCTGGGGCGGGGAGCCCACCCCCGCGCTGGCCACCGGGGCCGACGAGCCCTCCCGCCTCATCGCCCAGATCCTCGAGGGCGCCGGATGACGGCACTGGTCGTGATCCCCGCGCGGGGCGGCTCCAAGGGCATCCCGCGCAAGAACCTGCTGCCCGTGGGTGGGCGGCCGCTGATCGCCTGGACGATCGCGCAGGCCCTCGAGGCGCAGCAGGACGATGACGTGATCGTCGCCGTCTCCACCGAGGACGAGGAGATCGCGGAGGTCGCCGCCGCGCACGGCGCGCGTGTGATCCAGCGCCCCGCCGAGCTCGCGACCGACGACGCCCCTACCGAGCCGACGGTCCTGCACGCCATGGACGTGGTCGAGGCCGAGGGCACGACCCTGGACGCCGTGGTGCTGCTGCAGGCCACCTCGCCCGTGCGCCGCCCGGACACGATCCGTCGGGCGCTCGCCATGTTCCGCGGGAAGGGCGTCGATGCGCTGGTGGGCGTGGTGCCGGAGTCGCCGTTCTTCTGGCGCCTTCCGGAGGCGCCAGGGCAGAGCGCGCGCGCCGCCTACGACGTGGACGCCCGGCCCCGCCGCCAGGAGCTCACCGCGCAGCAGATGCACTACTTCGAGAACGGCAGCCTCTACGTCACGGCGCCGCACATCTACCGCACCAAGAACAACCGCATCGGCGGGCGCACGGACCTGTTCGTGCTGGACGAGGTGGAGGGCGTGGACATCGACACCCTCACCGACGTCGCCGCCGCCGAGAGCATGCTCGCCCGACTCGGATGGAGGACCTCGTGATCCTGGACCGCACCACCGCCCCCTACACGGTCGACGTCACCGCAACCGTGCTCGAGGCGCTGCGGCGCATCAGCGCGAACAAGGCCCGGGTCGCGTTCGCCCTGGACGAGCACGGCACCGTGCGCGGCACCCTCAGCGACGGCGACATCCGCCGCTGGCTCGTGGAGCACACCGCCCCCGACCTCGCCGCCCCCGCGGTCGACGCCGCGAACCCGCGCTTCGTCTCGGTCCCCGAGGGCACCCCGGTCGCCGAGATCACCCCGCTGTTCCGCGACGGCGTGGACCGCATCCCCGTGCTCGACGAGCGCGGCCGCCTCGTCGCCGTGGCCACCCCCGGCGCGCGCACCCTCACCATCGGTCGCCGCACCGTGGGCGAGGACCATCCCGCGCTGATCATCGGCGAGATCGGCAACAACCACCAGGGCGACGTCGAGCTCGCCACGACCCTCGTGGACCACTGCGTGGCGGCCGGCGTGGACGTGGTGAAGTTCCAGCTGCGCGACATGGCGGCGCTGTACCGCTCCGGCGGTGCCGCCAGCGCCGGCGAGGACCTCGGCCCGCAGTACACGATGAACCTGCTGGCCAAGTACTCCCTCTCCGTCGAGGACATGTACCGGGTGTTCGACCACTGCGCCGCGCGCGAGGTCGACGTGATCTGCACGCCCTGGGACCTGCCCTCGGCCGATGCCCTGCAGCGCTACGGCGTGCCCGGATTTAAGATCGCCTCCGCGGATCTCACCAACCACGACCTGCTCGCCCACGTCGCCGGCTTCGGCGCCCCGATGATCGTCTCGACCGGCATGAGCACCGAGCAGGAGATCACCGGTGCGGTCGAGGTGCTGCGCGGCCAGGGCGCCCCGTTCGCGCTGCTGCAGACCCAGTCGACCTATCCCGCGCCCTACAAGGACGTGAACCTGCGGTACATGGACCGCCTCGCCGAGCTGGGCGACGGCCTGGTGGGCTACTCCGGGCACGAGCGCGGCTGGCACGTGCCGGTCGCGGCCGTGGCCCGCGGCGCGCACATCATCGAGAAGCACGTGACCGTGGACAAGACCCTCGAGGGCAACGACCACAAGGTCTCCCTGCTGCCCGACGAGCTGGGGCAGATGGTCCGCCAGATCCGCGACGTCGAGGAGGCGCTGGGCACCGACGGCCCGCGCGAGCTCTCCACCGGCGAGCTGATGAACCGCGTGAACCTCGCCAAGTCGCTGGTCGCCGCCCGCGACCTGCGCTCCGGCGACGTGGTCACCGCCGCGGACATCGACGTCAAGAGCCCCGGCCGCGGCCTGCAGCCCAACCAGCGCGAGGCGCTGCTGGGCACCACCCTGCACCGCGACGTACCCGCCGGCGACTTCTTCTACCCGGGCGACCTGGCCGGCCGGCCCCGGCAGCGCAGCGGCTACAGCTTCCGCCGTCCCTGGGGGCTGCCGGTGCGATTCCACGACTTCCGCGCCCTGCTGGAGGTCTCCGAGCCGGACTTCCTCGAGTTCCACCAGAGCGCGAAGGACATGGACCTCGACCTCTCCGAGTTCTTCGCGCCGGGGGAGAAGCTCGAGCAGTTCTTCACCGTGCACGCCCCGGACCTGTACCCGGGCGACTTCCTGATCGACCTCGCCTCCCCGGACGAGGCGATCTGGGAGCGCTCGATCCACGAGGTGCAGCGCGTGGTGGACCTGACCCGCGACCTGCGCGAGCACTTCACCTGCGAGCAGGACCCGATCGTGGTGGTGACCATGGGCGGCTTCCTCCCGGACCGTCACCTGCGGCCCGAGGAGCGCTACCCGTTGTACGAGCGGGTGCAGCAGGGCCTGGAGCGGGTGGACGAGGCCGGGGTGCGCCTGACCGCGCAGACCCTCCCGCCGTTCCCGTGGCTGATGGGCGGCCAGCAGCACCACAACCTGTTCATGGAGCCCGAGGACACGGTGTGGTTCTGCGAGACCTACGGCCGCCGCCTCACCTTCGACGTGTCCCACTCGAAGCTCGCCGCGAACTTCTACCAGCGCCCCTTCAGCGAGTACATCGACCTGATGGGCCCGCACACCGAGCACCTGCACATCGTGGACTCGGTCGGGGTGGACGGAGAAGGAGTGCAGGTGGGCGAGGGCGAGGTCGACTTCAAGGACCTCGCCGAGCGCATGGACCGCCTCGCCCCGAACGCGCCGTTCATCCCGGAGATCTGGATGGGGCACGTCAACACCGGAGAGGGCTTCTTCGTGGCCCTGGATCGGCTGCAGGAATGGTTCTGACCGAGACGAAGCCCGCCGCGCCGCGGATGACGTGGATGGACCTGGTGCGCGGCGGCGCCATCCTCCTGGTGGTCTTCTGGCATGCGGCGTCGGTCCCCGATCAGCTGCTCGACGGCGCCGAGCCCGGCTACTACGTCAGGAAGCTCAACGCCGCACTCGGACCGTTCCGCATCCCGACGCTGCTGGTGCTCTCCGGCCTGCTCGTGGAGCGGTCGCTGGCCAAGGGCACGTGGAGGTACGTGACGGGCAAGCTCCGCCACGTCGCCTGGCCCTACGCAGTGTGGCTGACCATCATCTTCGCGACGATGGGCTGGCTGAGCAGCCTCACCCACGTGAAGGTGTGGGTCTCCGGCGGGATCCTCTGGTACATGGTGGCGCTGCTGTTCTGCTACGCCGCCGCGATGCTGCGGCCCCGGTGGATGCCCTGGCTGCTCTTCGCGGCGCTGCCGCTAGTCGTGCTGTGGCTGGCCGAGCCGGGCATCCCCATCCTGGACCGGTACCTCTGGTACGGGGCGTTCTTCTTCTTCGGCGCGGCGGTGGGGCCGCACCTGGCCACGATCCAGACGCGCATGCCGATCTGGGCCGCGGCCCTGCTCGCGCTGGTCACGCTGGGCGGCGGATACATCGTGGCCAAGCGGCTGCTGGTCTCGCAGACTCCTGAGTACCTCCCCGTCTCGCTGGCCGGGATCCTCTTCGTGCTCAGGCTCGCGCCCCGCATCCCCCGGTGGCCCCCCACGCGGCTGCTGGAGTGGTACGGGCGCAATTCGATCGTGATGTACGTGGGGCATGCGTTCGCCTCCTATGCGACCGTGCGCGTGCTCGACGTGACCGGCACGGAGAACATGCCCTATGTGATCCCGCTGATGATGATCATGACGTTCGGCGTCCCCACTCTGCTGGTCCTCGCGCGCCGGCGGATCGAGTGGCTCTTCGTGTCCCCCGAGCTGCGGCGCTCGCGCCCGGCCGCCCGTGCACCGCGCCACCTCTCGGTGACCACGCCATGACCGCAGCACCGGCGGAGAGTCGTGACCGGACCGCGCTGTGGTGCGTGCCCGTCGCCGACCTCGGCGGCGTGGCTCGCCACGTGCTCGACGCCGCCCGCGTCGGGATCCCCGGCTGGCGTCTGGTGGTGCTGTGCCCCGAGGGGCCGCTCGCCGCGGCGCTGCGCGCTCAGGGCACGCCCGTGGTGACCGGGCCGGTCTCCCCGGCCGACGGCACCGCCGCCGCGGTGCGCACGATCCGCCGCAACCTCCAGCGCCTGCGCCCCGACCTGCTGCACACCCATCTCGCCTTCGCGGACCTCGCCGGGGTCGCGGCCGTGACCGGGCTGCGCTCCGGCCGCGGTGAGCGGATCCGCCTGGTCTCCACCGAGCACGGGATCTCCGGAGTGCGCGGCTACTACCAGTCCAACGGCCTGCAGGCTCGGGTGAAGGCCGGGGCGCATCGCGCCCGCCTGCTGCGCACCGACCGGGTGATCGCCGTCAGCGACTCCACCGCTGCGCAGGTCGCCGAGCAGTGGGGGAGCGGGCAGAAGCTCACCGTGATCCGCAACGGCGTCGACGCTCCGCAGCCGACCCCGCAGCCCCACGCGGGCCTGCGCGTGCTGTCCCTCGCACGCCTCGCCCCGGAGAAGAACATCGACCAGCTGATGCGGGCCTTCGCCCTCGTCGCCCGCGAGCACCCCGAGGCCCGACTCACGATCGCCGGTCGCGGACCGGAGGACGGTGCCCTGCGCACCCTCGCCTACTCCCTCCACCTCGAGGACCGGATCGACTTCCCCGGTCACGTGGACGCCGGAGAGGCACTCGGCTCGCATGACGTGGTCGTGCAGCTCTCGGCCTGGGAGAACCTCTCCTACACGCTGCTGGACGCCGCGGCCCACGGCCTCGGCGTGGTCGTCACCGATGTGGGGGGCAACGGCGAGATCGTGCCCGAGCGGTGCCTGGTCACGGCCGAGGAGGCATGCTCGCCGGAGCTCGTGGCCGCGCGGATCATCGAGCAGGGGAACGACCTGGCGGCGCGGCCCGAGCAAGCGGAGCACGGGCTCACCGTCGCGGAGATGACCGTGGCGATCGCGGACGTGTACCGGGAGGTAGCCGCATGAGCAACCGCAATGCCTCTCGGGAGGCGACGATCGACCGCACCGCCACCACGATCGGCTCCCGCCTGCGCACCGAGACCTCGGGCGCGCTCTCCGCGATCGGGAAGCTGCGCATCCCGGAGTTCGTGCTGTTCTTTGGCCTGATCTTCGAGGGATCCATGTTCGGCCTGCCGATCCCGCTCAATCAGGTGGTGATGGTCGGGATCATCCTGCTCGCGATCACCCGCCGACCGCAGGTGGAGCTCGGCCGACTGCAGCTGCTCGTGCCACTGCTGGTGATCGGCTTGTTCTACATCGGGATGATCTCGATGTTCGCGGATCCCACCGAGTTCGCATTCGACTGGAAGCGACGACTGATCAGACTGGCTCTGACGGCGGTCCTGCTCATGGTCCTCGCCTCCGGGCGCATCGATTTCCGCTCCGGCTTGGCAGGGCTCGGCGTGGGGATGATATTCAATGCGTTCGCGTTCTACGCCGGGTTCGCGCCGGACAACTACGGGGGATACCTCTCGGGCTTCTTCGAGGACAAGAACGTGGCGGGCATGGCGTACGCCGTCTTCGGGGTGCTGATGCTCGCCGTGGTGGAGCGACGCTGGGCGAGGGTGCTGCTGGTCCTCCTCATCGGAGTCCTCGTCTGGGAGACGGGCTCTCGCACCTCGATCGCTGCTCTTGCGGCGGGGGTGGGGTGGATCGTCCTGGCGCCGAAATTGTCGGTGCTCGGACGGTGGCTCCTGGGGATCGCGATCGTGATCGGCGTGTCCCAGGTCGCGGAGGACTATTCCCAGATCGGCGTCTTCTCGGATCGGGAAGGATCGGATCTGCTGCGAAGTCGGATCGACGGCGCCTCCGAGGTCAAGGTCCACGACGCCGGCTTCTTCGGCTCGGGACTAGGCGAGGCCTATGTGGTGTTCGACGACGACCCGGGCAAGGTATGGCTGTTCCACGACTCGTATTGGACGGCACTGGTCGAGGGCGGGTGGCCATGGCTGCTCATCGTTCTCGGCGTGACCGTGGTGTTCGCTCTGCGCCCGTTCGCCCGTGAGCTGAGCCGTCAGGAGATCGTCGCCCAAGCCGCGACCGTGACCACGTTGATCTGTGCCTGGCGCCTCGGCGAGGTGCTGTTCACCCTCCAGTGGGCCCTCGTCATCGCCATCGCCCTGTACGCACATGCGCGGGCACGAGACAGATCTGAGGCGGAAGAAGACTCTTCACCTGAGGCGGAAGCGCGGTGAGCGTTCCGAAGATCGCAATCGCGACCAACAACGGCGACATGGGTGGCGGCGAGGTCATGCTGCTCAACATCGCTTCTGCATTGCGATCGATGCAGATCGACGTGACGGTACTCGCGCCGACGACTCCGGGGGAGCTGCTCGACGAAGCGCGCGCCCGTGGCTTCGACGTGGTTCCGCTGAAGGCATCAAGCCGCCCCGGGTACATGCGTGCGCTCGCTTCCTGGCGACTGCGAAACCGCACGATCCCGCTGTGGTGCAACGGGTTGGTGCCGACTGTCGCGACGACCGGGATGGGACCACGCATCGCCCATCTCCACATCCTCCCGACTAGGCTCAATGCCCTGGCAGCGCGTCTTGGTCGGGTCGGTGCCACGACGGTCCTGGTTCCCTCGCGCTTCATGGCTTCCCGGGTCCGTAGCGCCCGCGTCCTGGAGAACTGGACCGAGGACATCACCGTCTGTGCCCGAGCGCCTCGTTCTGTAGGGCCGCTCCGTGTGGGGTTTCTCGGACGCCTTACAAAGGACAAGGGCGTACACGTGCTCGCCCGCGCGATGGTCGAGGTGATCGCATGGTCGGAGCGCGAGGTGCGCCTGGTCCTCGCCGGCGAGAACAGGTTCGGGGATGCGGTAGACGACCGGGAGATACGGGCCGCCCTCGAGCCCCTCGGGGGGAGCGTGGACCATCTGGGCTGGGTACGCCGGGAAGAGTTCTTCGACCAGGTGGACCTGGCCGTGTTCCCCTCAGTCTGGGAGGAGCCGTTCGGGCTCGTCGCTGCCGAGGCGATGGCGCGAGGGGTGCCGTTCGTGATCTCGGATGCTGGCGCACTTCCTGAAGTGGCGGGTAAGGATTTCCCGTGGATTGCTCAACGCGGTAACGCTGCAGACCTCGCCGACATCATCTGCGAGGCACTCGCTTCTCTGAGCGCGTCCGGGCGAACTCTCGAGAACAGCCGCGCACGCTGGGAGACGTGCTACTCCCCGCAGGCCGGATCCCGCAGAGTTGCCGAGCTGGTCGGGTCGATGGGAGGACGGTTCGACGTACCGACTGCAGGGGGAGGACGAAATGCGTGATCAGAGAGTCTGCCTGGTCTCAGGAGGCGATGAGGTTCGGCTCCGCTCCTATGTGAACCACCAGATCTACGCCCAGGAGCATGGGCTGGACTACCGCCTGGAGATCGGTCTCGGCGAGGGGGTGACGAACAAGTTCTTCTACAAGACGACGATCCTCCGCAGGATCCTGCCCAGATATGACTGGATCGCATGGATTGATGATGATGCGTTCTTCACCGACTTCACCCGGAACACCATCGGCGAGCTGGTCGATGCTGCCGAGTCCGAGGGCAAGTTCCTCGTCATCGCGGAAGGACCGGAGGAACCCAACGGCTTCTGGTCGCGCATCAACACCGGAGTCGTTCTCCTGAAGAACGACAGCCGAGGCGAGCAGTTGCTGGACCTCATGTGGAACGCGGACCTCGGCGCTGCCAGGGCCTGGTGGGATGACACGCGGGATGGGGTCTTCACCGGCGGCGATCAGGACCAGATGTGGTGGGTGCTGCAGGAGACCGGTCTCATCTCGGACACGTCGATCGTCGGTCACCGTGAGCTGAACTCGCGGGGCCATTACTACGAAAGTTCTTTGGACGACGCTGCAGTCATGCACTTCTGCGGTCATCGGGACAAGCCGCTCGGCATCGCAAGGTTTGCTGAACGATTCCACATAGGGCATGAGCTCGTGCCCGAGGAACTGCTGGACAAGTACAGCGTCACAGTCAGGTCGCCCATGAACGGGACGGAGCGGTCCGTGAGGGCGTTGCGCCAGGAAGCGATCGGTCGGGCCAAGCCGTACCTGAAGCCCCTGGTCGTCCGCTGGCGTGAGTACTCACGATCGAGAGCGGGAAAGGGCGGGGCGCGGTGACGAAGAAGCGAGAGGTCGACGCGACCGTCATCGTCCCGTCGTACCGAGGAGTGGATCGGCTGCCACTGCTGCTGGACAGCCTGGCCGTCCAGCAGGACGGCACGCCGTCCTTCGAGGTCATCGTCGTCGTTGACGGCGTCGACGACGGCTCGGTGGCGCTCCTCGAGAACGAGTCGAGGCTCGACCTGCGCAGCATCGTCTTCCCGGAGAATCGTGGGCGAGTCGCCGCGCTCAACGCGGGATTCGAGGCCGCCCGCGGCGACGTGCTGATCCGCTGCGACGACGACCTCGTGGTTCCGTCCGGCTACGTCGCTGCCCACTTCGACGCGCACGCCTCCGGAGACCCGGTCGGCGTCGTCGGCCCGACCCGGGACATCCATGCCCCCAGCCCGTACGCCCGCGCATACGGCGAGGACGCGGCGAGGAAGTCATACGCCCATGTGCTCAGCCGGCCGCCGTCCGAGCGGTGGCGGCTCTGGGCCGCGAGCTGCTCGATCACAAAGTCGACCTGGGAGTCGATCGGGACCTACGACGACAGGTACCGGGGCTACGGCTGGGAAGACGTCGACTACGGCTACCGGCTCCACGCTGCGGGCCTTCCAATCGAGGTGGTCGACGATGCGACGGCAGAGCACCACGGGCCGGCCCGCACAACCCGTGCCCGCTCGATCAAGGCCTTCGAGGCCGGTGGGGCACGCGCGACCTTCCTAAGGCTGCATCCGAAGGCTCCGATCGGGGCGCCAGCAGCCGGAAAAGGACTCTGGGGAGCGGCGGTTCGACTCACCGCATCGTCCATGCGCTCCAGGCAAGCAGTGGAGCGAGGAGCAGGGTGGGTCGACAGAATTCTCCCCCTCGTATTGACGCCGGTGGGCAGAAAGCTCGTCGCACTCGCCGTCGAGGGAGCCGGCCTCGCCGGTGCGACGCGCTCCAGCGGTGATCGGGGAAGGAACCGATGAGTCCTCGCATCGCGATCGCGCACGACTACCTCACGCAGCGTGGGGGAGCGGAACGAGTGGTGCTCTCCCTCGCGAAGGCGTTCCCCGAGTCGGAGATCCACACGCTGTTCTACGAGCCGGAGCAGACCTACCCGGAGTTCCGGGAGATGCGAATCCGCACCAGCGGCCTGAACCGCCTCGGCGCGTTCCGGCGGGATCCTCGGATCGCCCTGCCCCTCCTCGCCGCAGCCTCCTCGCGGATGAAGATCGATGCGCATGTCGTGATCGCTTCCTCGTCCGGCTGGGCGCACGCCTTCCCGACCACGGGGAGGAAGACCGTGTACTGCCATTCGCCTGCCCGCTGGCTCTACCTGCCCGATGACTACCTCGGTGAGGCCGGTCCGCTCGATCCGAAGCGGATCGCGCTCAAGGCGCTCACTCCGTTCCTCACGAGATGGGATCAGCGCGCCGCACGGACCGCGGACCTGTATCTCGCGAACTCCTCCGTCGTTCGTGAGCGGATTCAGCGCGTCTACGGGATCGCCGCTCCCACGCTGTTCCCGCCGTTCAGCCCGGCCGTCGCCGAGGGCGAGCAGGAGCCGATCGGTGAGCTCGCAGGATGGGCCGGGGAAGACGGGACTGAAGGTGGCCACTACCTCGTGGTCTCGAGGCTCCAGCCGTACAAGCATGTCGACTCCGTGATCGAGGCGTTCGCCGAGATGCCGGATCGGCGGCTGCTCGTGATCGGCCGAGGGCCCGAGAAGCAACGCCTGCGGGATATGGCCCCCGCGAACGTGCGCCTGGTCGAGGGGCTCTCCGACGCGCAGATGCGGTGGGCGTACGGCCATGCCACGGCACTCATTGCCGCGAGCCACGAGGACTTCGGCCTGACCCCGCTCGAGGCGGGAGCACATGGGGTCCCGACCATCGCACTGCGCGCGGGCGGATACCTCGATACGGTGCTGGAGGGCGTGAGCGGGGCGTTCTTCGACTCTCCGGACCCCAGCACGATTCGTCGTTCCATCGATCATCACTCCCGGGGCGTCTTCCCGGACCCGCACGCAATCCGCGCGAGAGCGGAGCAGTTCTCCGAAGAGCGTTTCCACGCCGAGCTGCGCACGCTCTTCGATGACCTCAGAAGGAGCACTACCCCGTGACAGTTGAGCAGGGTCCGGAAACGCCCGAGGCGCGGAACGAACGGACGACCGGGACACTCCGCCTCCTGCTGCGGCTCCTCGATCGACCGACACGGTGGCGGCTCGTGATCGCGGCGGCGCTCTCGGGCGCCCTGGCCCTCGTGGAGACAGTCGCAATCGTGACGGTGCTCCCGCTGGTCCAGATCGCCACCGGAGCACCCCTTGACGACGGTGCGACTGGAGTGGTGTGGAATCTGCTGGGCCAGCCGGGACGGGGAACGTTCGGTATGGTCCTCGTCGGCGTCGTGGTGGGGCTCTTCATCCTGAAGGACGTCCTGGCGATGGTCTTCGTCTGGTGGCAGTCCGGATTCGTGATGGACAAACGGGTCGAGATGTCCACCAGGCTCTTTCAGGGGTTCCTTCATGAACCAATGGCGGTGTTCCGTCGCCGCAACATCGGAGAGGCCATCCGCACCATGAACGCGGCGGTAGGGCAGGTGTTCAACACCGTGAGTTCCACGATCACGATCGTCTCGTCCGGGCTCACCGTCACCGCGATCCTGGTCGCTTTGCTGGTGACCACCCCAGTGCAGGCGATGCTCGCCCTGATCTACTTCGGCATCGCTGCTCTTGCCTATCTTCGAGTCGTCCGCCCGAGGATCGCGCAGGTCGGCGACGACATCATGGAGGGCTCGAAGGTTGCCACGATCGCAGGCCTCCAGGGCCTGCAGGGGTTCAAGGAGGTCAAAGTTCGCGGGTCCGCGCACGTTTTCGTAGAGCGATTCAGAAGAGGCCTTCTGATTAACGAGCGAGCTTCGCGTGAGGGGAACTTCTACAGCTCGATCACCAAGTATCTTTTGGAGATCCTCTTCATCCTCGGAGTTGGCGTGCTCCTCGCGGTCAGCTTCCTGTCCGGGGCAGAGAACCAGGCTGTGGGGTCGCTAGCGCTCTTCGTCGCCGCAGGGTTCCGGCTCCTCCCGAACATCTCTTCGTTGGTGGGTGCGGTCAACGGATTCCGCATCGGGCGGGCGTCCGTCCTTCTGGTCGAGGATGAGCTTCGCGATGCAGCCCAGCGCGCTGGAATGCCTCAGACGGAAGAATGCGCACCGATGACCCTCTCGAAGTCGCTTCGGATCGAAGGCGTGCATTATCGCTACCCCGGAGCGGAGCACGAGGTGCTGCGGGGCATCGACCTCGACATTCCCGCGGGTAGTTCGGTTGCCTTCGTCGGTTCGTCGGGGGCGGGGAAGACGACACTCGTGGATCTGGTGCTCGGCTTGCTCACCCCGACCAGCGGGAATATCAGAGCCGACGAGGTGAACATCGCCGAAGGCGCCGAAAGCTGGCGACGCATCTGCGGCGTGGTCGCCCAGGACGTCTTCATCGCCGAAGACACGGTGAGGAAGAACGTCCTCTTCGACGTGCCAGTCGAGGAAGCCGACGAGCAGCGTCTGCGGCAGGCCGTCAAGATGGCGCAGCTCGAAGACGTCGTCGAAGCGTTACCCGGCGGTCTGGATGGTGACGTCGGGGACTGGGGGAGTCGGCTCTCCGGTGGTCAGCGGCAGAGGCTGGGAATTGCGCGCGCTCTCTACCGCTCCCCGCAGCTTCTCGTGCTCGATGAAGCGACCTCGGCTCTCGACAACGAGACCGAGCGCAGGGTCACCGAGACTGTCAATGCGCTGCATGGCGACATGACGGTCATCGTCGTCGCGCACCGACTCTCGACCGTCAAGAACGTCGACACCGTCGTCTACATGGAGAACGGCCGGGTCGCCGGGACCGGGACGTTCGACGAGCTGCGGCGGAGTAATGCCGGGTTTGCTCACCTCGTCGAGCTCGGGGATCTCTCGACGTCTCGAGGCGAACCTGATGACGCGAATCCTGCAGCGGGCAGCCAGGTGAAAGGGCTTAATGATGGCTCGGGGCGGACGCCATGAGAATCCCCAAGGTCGAGAACCCGTACTCACCGCAGGTGCGACGGATCGACTTCGTCGTCGACACCGTGGAAGGAGCTCCCCTTCGCTATCGCGTCCAGACCCCCATAGCGGGTCTCGAGCGTCGTGGCATTCTGGCGCTCGTGCACGATGCAGCCGACCCGGAGCTGCCGGGCAAGGTGGTGGGCGCTGATGCGGTGATCGTGTTCCGAGTCCCGGCGACGAGAGTGCTTGCGCGCTCTCTGGCCAAGATCCGAGAGCAGCTCCCGGACACGATCCTTGCATTCGATATAGACGATGCTCTCTTCGATGTGGAGAGTAACGGGTTCGCAGGGGAGGCTGCGGAGTTTGCGATTCGTTACCAGGAGACAGTTCTTCTGTGCGGACGGATGCTGGGGTCGACGGAGGCTATAGCGAACCTCGCCCAAACCCAGTTGGGTGTCCCTTCCGCGCCATTCCGCAATGGAGTGCACCCCGCTCAGATGGAGCTGTCTGAACGAGCTCGTCGCCGACCTCGGGTGCCGGGGCCGGTGCGTGTGGCGATGTTCGACGGGTCCGGAACGCACGGGCCCGGTCTGAGCTGGCTCTCACCGGCCATCGCAGAACTGCTCCGCTCGAGACGTCACAGAGGTGTCCACTTCTGGGCGTTCGGGGCTCATTCATGTCCCGAGCCACTCGGTGAGCTCGGCAGAAGGTTTCACCGAGTGCCTTTCATGGACTGGAAGGATCTCCCGATGTGGATGCGCCAGATGGATCTTGTTCTAGCGCCGAACATGGACAACCCCACGATTGCTGACACCAAATCTGCACTGAAATGGCTCGAGTCGGGAGCGGTGGGCGTGCCGACGCTTGCTCAAGCGACACGTCCGTACCGGGAAGCGGTGACGCCGAATGTAGACGGCGCACTGGTGGGGCAACGCACACTCGACGCGTGGACAGAAGCGATGGATCGCCAGCTGTCCCAGCCGGCTGAACGGCGAAGAATGGGGAAGAACGCTCTCCGATCAGTTGCTCGCCACAGCTGCGAGGCCGTGGCGGACGATCTGCTGAGATCGTTGTCGGACTTGGCTGTCTCATCTGCTCCCGTGTTGTCCGTGTCCCCGGGCCAGGTCTTTGTTGAGGGAACTCCTCTCGAGAGCATCCCCACGGCCACTCCGCTGCGAAGCAAGGCGCCCCTGGGGCGCCGAGCGATCCTCAAAGCCCTGGCCGGTGAGGCTCGAACACCAGCACGCTGATCCCGGGGGAGGGGGCTATCGACGTGCGGCGACGATGTCGTCCCAGTGGATTGAATCGGTGACAGAGAACGGCACGGTGACATCGCCCGGCTGCCAGGCGTTCTCGGGGATCTTCTCGCCGGAGAGCATGCCGTGCCACGCGGCGCGCAGCTCGCTCTCGTCCATCGCCCCGAGACGGCGCCAGTGCCATCCCGCATCGGCGTCCAGCTCTGCCGCGTCGAGCGCTCGTGAACCGTGCTCCACCTTGGCCCGGAACTGCTCGAAGCTGCGCCAGGGGAGATGGACGATGCCGAGACCAGGGACGATGTCGCCGGGGCGCATCACACGGTGGTTCCCCATGCCGATCACCGCTCCTCGCATCGGGCGGAAGGCCATCTTCGGGTCATGGTGAGCCATCGGATCCAGTCGCCACGCCCCGTCCTGAAGCGGATCGGGAAAGGCGTTCACGAGTTCGGCGACGACGATGGGTGCGGCAGTGCTGCGCAGCACGTCGGCGATGGAGCCGCCCTGTCCCATCCAGCGCTCATCAGCGTCGAAGGGCAGAACCCAGGCGGCTCCCGCTCGTCGTGCGGCATCAGCGAGGACGGTCATCTTCGCGGACTGCTCGAACGCGGTCCATGAGTCGTCGCCGACGATCACGGGAAGGTCTCGTGGGGCGGAGGCGAGCACGTCCCGTGTGGCGTCGGTCGATCCGTTGTCCACGCAGAGCACGCGGTCCACGCCCTGTGACGCCAGCTGAGTGAGCGTGCCCTCCAGGACGTCAGCCTCGTTCCGGACCATGGCGATGCCCCAGATCTCGCCCCGGCCCGCAGTCGGCAGCGGGGGAAGAGTGATCCCCTCCGCGGCACGTCGCAGTGCGTTACGACGGCGAACTCTAAAGGCGACGGCGTCGCACGCTGCAGCCGCGCTCCGGCGAGCGACGAAGAGACGATGCTTGGCGGCTCGCGCGGTCGCCAGTGGATTAATAGACGGCAGCTTGCTCATCCAGCTGCTCCTCGGAGCGGCGAGTACTCGGTGCGGGGCCAGGCCGGGTCGAACATCGGGGCGATGAGGCTTCCGTCAGGTGTGATCTCGTGGTGGGACGGCGCGATCGCGAGATGCTCGTCGTCGAACGAGGAGGCCAGGTGGCTGCCCCAGTAGGAGAATGTCGAGTTCGCGAGGACCAGGGTGGTGGCTGAGGACAGCGCAGCGAGATCGTCGAACGGCGAGGACCTGCCTTCGAGCGTCCGGATATCGCCGAGCACTGGCGTGAGCTCCCGGCGACACCAGTCGACGTCGTCGGAGACGACCAGGACGTCGTCGACAGGACGACCGGCCTGTCGCACGAGCTCGACCGCACCGGCGACGTGGCTCTGTATGTCCAGGCCGAATCGTGCGAAGAACTCGGGCACCTCGTAGTAGTCGCCACGGCGCACGTTCACGACAAGGGTCTCGGGAGCGATCTGATCTCGGATCCGTGAGCGTCGTGCGCGGAAGGAGTCGCTGCTGTCCACGAGCGCTAGGCAGAAGTCCCTGTTCTGCGCGCGATCGAAGTCGTGGTCAAAGAAGAAGCGGGTCGCGAACCGGCGGCGATCGAGGAGCGAGATCTCCTTCTTGTCGATCGTGAGGTCCTGGAGGAGTGGGAACTCGTCGATCCAGTCGGGCATGGTGGCGGAGCGCAGCACGGCGGCACGTCGTCCGGCGCGGTGTTCAAGATGGGCCCACTGCCACAGGTAGAGGTTGTTGCCGCCCCGGATGGCGTCCGACGATCCCTGGATAGTGCGTGCTCCGGGACGCTCGCGCACGGTGTTCAGCAGGCTTCGTGCCGTGCTCTCCGCCGCCGACCGGATCATCGGATCGTTCCTCCTGCCTCGAGAAGGGCGAGCTCGTTCTGGAACTGCGTGGATGGGGCGAGGTCGAGCGCGAGGGCGATCTCATGGATCCGCCACCGCCAGTCCAGCGTCGCACGCGCATGAGCGTGAGTCTGCGCAGGAATCGATGGGGACCAGCGCTGAACGGCCTCACGGATCTGCGCGATTCCGCGAGAGAGGTCTGAGGGATCAATCTCGATCGTGCTCGCAGGACCAAGCGTCCGGTCAGCGGCCCTCGGCGCGACCCCCGCGACGATCGCGCCCGCCCCGAGCGCGTCGGTCCAACGCCCAGTGACGTAGTCCCTGGTCGGATGGGTGTAGTCGGCGGGGCTCACGAGATTGGAGAAGGCGAGCACGAACTTGGAGCGCAGAAGGGCCGAGCGGACGTTCAGCTGATTCACCGCAGGATCCGGGTCCATGGCAGGCCGGCCCTCGAACGTCAGCCCCGCGGCCGCAGCGGCTTCCTCAGTGCGACGGTCATCGTCCCAGGCGGCCGGCTGCCGCCCGATGCGGAGCAGGTCCACAGGACGTTCGGTCGGCAGCTCGTCGATCACGAGCGTGTCGGTGCCCCACGGCGCCCAGTGGATCTTGGTCTTCGTCGCGGACGCCCATTCGTCCCGCAGCTCGCGGTCGGTGATGAAGATGTGGTCGAAGTGGCCACGCCCCTGGGCCATGCGCGAGATGCGATCGATCCAGAAGGAGTCGATGACCCAGGCAGCGGTCGTGCGGTACCCGGGCAGCCAATGGCGGAGGCGGGCGGCGTAGGCGAGGTGCGCGGGGTTCGAGGCGAGGACAAGGACGGCTCGGTCTCCCGAACGGTGCCGCGGCAACTGGCCGAGGAGCTTTCGGGCGATCGAGACCTCGCCCTGATCCTGCAGGGTGACCAGGTTGCCCTCGAGGAGCCGTGCGGTGAGAGCGGCGAGCTGGTCGATGGGACCCCAGCCGTTCCCACCCGCTCGGATGTAGAGGATGTCGAGAGTCATCGGGCGGGCGCCCCCAAAGTCTCCGCTGTGATGGACTGCGGTGCAGGGTTAAGTCGCAGGATTCGGAAAGCGAGAATCCCCTGCAGAGCCCCCACGTTTCCGCCGAGGATCCGGGCCGTGCGCAGGCGGTCGGCCCGGCTCTGTCGACGCAGCAGATTCGGGACCTGGAATGCGATCTGGACGATCGAGTGCTTGAGGCTCGGCCCGGTCATGCCGCTCGAGCGATAGCGGGTCCACAGGAGTATCCGTGCGCAGTGCTGGATGCGCTGCTGGCGGAAGAGCGCCCTCGGTGCGTGCTTGAGGCGATAGTGCACGACGGCACGGGGACGCGTGACCACTTCGGTCCCTGTCAGCTGCGCGCGCCACGCGAAGTCCGTCTCCTCCGCCCCGCCGGGATAAGACGGGTCCATGCCGCCGAGCGCGAGATAGCGGTCGGGCCGGATGGCGAAGTTCCCGCCTGGGGCGGTTGGCAGATAGCCGGCGTATCCCGCTGGGGCCTTGGATTCCGGAGTGGAGGCCGGATCGGGATCCGGAGTGATGCCGTACGCCGCGAGGACATCCGTGTCGTTGAACCGCTCGTGGTGCAGGGCGCCGGCGGCGATGACATCAGCTCCATCCAGGAGCGGTGCCGAGAGCTCGCGCACCCAGTGCGCATCGACGAGGTCATCCGCATCGCAGAACAGCAGGACTGCCCCTCGCGCGGCGGAGGCGCCCCGATTCCGGGCGTGGCTGGCCCTCGCAGGGCCCGAGGCGTCGACGACCCGCAGATCCAGGGATCCTGCCTCGTCGAGTGCGAGCTGTGCCGTGCCGTCGGTGCTGTTGTTGTCGCAGACCAGAACTTCGAAAGGGTCGGCGCCTTCCTGTACACGAAGCGCTTCGAGCTGCTCGCCGAGCACGCTCGCGGCATTGTGCGCGGGGATGATGACACTGAGCCGGGGTGGGGTCACGCTCACGTCAGTCCGTCTCTCCGCCTTGATCTCCGGGCTCCAGGTCGCGCAGCTTCCGAGCGGGAACTCCGGCATAGACGCTGTCCGGGAGACAGTCGGAGGTCACCACGGCCCCGGCGCCGATGATGCTACCGGCGCCGACGGTGATGCCCGGGAGCACGATGGCTCCTGCTCCGATCCATGCGCCATCGCCGACGGTGATGCCTCGGTGGGCACCATCTCCGGCCCGTCGAGTGGACGGACCTATTCCGTGATTGCCGGTCACGAACATCGCTCGAGGCCCCACGGTGACGTTGGCTCCGAGCCGGATCGGGCCGGCGTCGAAGTAGGCCTGATTGTTGATGAAGCTGCCTGCACCGACCCGAATCGAGTTCGGGTTGCAGAAGGTGATGCCCTGTCCGAGGTCCACGTCGTCGATGCCAGCGAGCCCCAGCCGAGCCAAGAGTCGACCCCGATGTCGGATCGGCACCACGGGCGATCCCGCGGCCTGGAAGAGCGCGCGCTTTACGGATCCTGCGAGCGGCAGCCTCATGCGGTGGTCGTTCCTTCCGAAAAATCGTCGTGGCGAGCGGAGTGTGCGGCGAGTCCGAGCCCTGGCGTCGACGCGGGCGCCATGCGCGGCCATCCGAATCGCAGCGCGCCGCTGGAGTTCCCTAAAACATGCGACCACCGCATAGCGACGTCGAAAGGGGAGACGGAGCGACGGAACGGCATCAGAGCCGTGGCCACCAGGCATCGGGCGATGTCGATCGGCCACGGCGGGACGGGTGACTGCGAGGACACGTCGTGGACGATCAGCAGCCGTCGTCTGGCTCGCGCGTCGAAGAATCCGCGGCGCAGTCTCTGCTTTGCGGACCACTTCCCCCGATACCCGATGCGGACTGACTCCGCGACAGGGACGCGATGGCCGGCGCGTCGGGAACGGAAGGCGAGATCGTTGTCGTCGCCGTAGTGAGCGAACCCCTGGTCGAAGCCGCGCAGCTCGAGAAGCGTCGACCGGGCCCCTCCGAAGTTTCCCCCCATCAGGACGGGGAACGGGCCGGGCTGCTTGTCCGCCGGTGCGCTCCACCCCGGGGGAGGAGCGTCGAACTCCCGGCGGACCGCCTCGAGGCCGTCTGAGAAGGGCGCCTCGGCCAGCAGGATCGACTCACCGGTCCAGAGCTCGGTGTGCTGGGACGAGAGATATCCATTCCTCACCCAGGTCCGTGAGACGACGTCATCCGCATCGCAGAACTGCAGTGACTCGGCGCGAGCATGGGAGATCCCCACGTTCCGCGCATAGGAGGAGCCCTGGTGCTCGTGTGCGGGGACGATCCTCAGTTCGAAAGCGTTGGAGTGCAGGACGCCCGCAGCGGCCTTATCGAGTCGTTGCGCCGGGTCGTTGTCCACGAGGATCACCTCGAACGGCGGTGCGTCGACCTGATCCGAGAGCGATGCCAGCTGGAGCGCGATGGTCGACTGCGCCTGGAAGCACGGGATGATCACGCTGACCGATGGACCGGCCACGTCCCCTCCTTGCTCCTCATTGCGGCCCGCGCTCGGTGCGCGTGCAACAAGTCGAACGATAGCGGCAATTCACCGGCCCGGGCCGAAAGTCTCGTCGCCTCGTCTTGCCTCTCAGACCGCGATCGAGCCTCGAGTTCGGGTGCATCACCGTCGGACGGCCGCGGATGTGACGCCACCCACCGATCGGAGGCGAGAAAACTCTTCAGCTACCCCTCGGGGCGAGCCGCCGCGCTTCAGCGGCGATGCCGTCGTGGATCCGTCACGCCGCTCGGACAGTGCTCAGGGGGCGTCGAGAGACAAGGGGATGCGAGATGACCACGCGGTCGCGACGAGTCGACCGCCCGTGCAGCACGACATGGACCTCGGGATCTTCCTCTCCACCACGGCGTCCGCCGATACCGTCGTCCGCGTCGGGTACTTCGGCGGCACCCAGGCGGGCTGCCGACACCCCTGCGGAGTCGTTCCGGAACGGCACGACATGGGCGGAGCCCGAACTGAACTGGGTGGACGGGAGAGGGGCCGACACGCTCCCCCCGGGGCACCACGCGGCAGCCGGTGCGGCTCTCGCGCGCCCCCACACAGCGGGCCTACCTCTCGCTCTCGGGTGCGTGGCCGCCCGAGTGAGGCCAGCGGCTCTGATCACAATTTGCGAAGAACTGCGCTCATGCGTTGTTACCCGCCGTTAAAGTCGCAACCAAGAATCGTTTCGTCCGTTATCTCCCCCGCGCGCGTGGCGTCGGGTCGAGCGGTCCAGCGCAGGGGTGTGAGACGGTGGCTGTGGTCGCCGATGAGCCGTGGAGCGGCCGTTGAACGCTGTTCCCGGGGAACCTGGGGTTGGGGACCTTGACTGATCTGGATATCGAGCGTGCCGCGCCGGCGCGCCATCGACCCTCGACGCGGACCCGGCGCTCGTCGGAGGCGCGGCTGCGCCTGCTGGCGCTGCCGGCCATGATCGTCGGGGACGTGCTTGTGCTCGCCCTCGCGGTGGGCATCGCGTTCGCCGTGCGCCAGCTCGTCCTGCCGCCGGCCGGTGATCTTCGCGAGAACGTCGCCAGCGCCTCTGTCGTAATGGCGCTGGGTTGGTTGGCCGCGATCGTGATGCTCGGCGGGTACGACCGCCGTCAGCTCACCTCCGGCCCACAGCTCTACCGCAACGTCCTCCACGCATCCGGCGCCGCCTTCGGGGCCATCGGAGCGTTCGTCTACCTGCTGGATCTCGAGCTCTCGCGCGCCTTCTTCCTCGCGTTCTTCGTGGCGGGTCCGCCGTTGCTGCTGCTGAACAGGCTGCTGCTGCGGCGCGGTCTCGCCACGGCCCGCGTGCGCGGGGTGTTCCGGCAGTCGGTGATCGCCGTGGGCTCCCTCGGTCACGTCGACGGGGTCGCCGCGACCCTGCACCGGGAGCGGTGGCTCGGCTACGACATCGTGGGCGCCGTGACCCCGGGAGGCATCGCCGACTCCTCGCGGCTCGGGATCCCCGTGCTCGGCGCGGAGCGGGATCTGCTGGCCATCGCGGAGTCCGCCGCGCCGGACATGCTCCTGTTCACCGCCGGCTCCACCGCGAGCGCGGAGGAGTTCCGGCGCACCGCCTGGAAGCTCGAGCACGAGAAGGTCGGCGTGATCGTGGTCCCCGCCCTCACCGAGATCTCCGCGGACCGCGTCACGATGCGCCCCGTCGCGGGCCTGCCGCTGGTGCACATGGACCTGCCCCGCGCCCGCCAGGCCCTGCGCTGGACCAAGCGCCTGTTCGACGTGGTCGTTGCCGCGGCCCTGCTGGCGCTGATCTCCCCGCTGCTGGCCCTGATCGCGCTGCGCATCCGCACCCACGACGGAGGCCCGGTGATCTTCCGTCAGCAGCGCGTGGGCCGCGACGGCAAGCAGTTCGAGTTCCTGAAGTTCCGCACGATGGTCACCGACGCCGAGGCCGTGAAGGTCGAGATGGTCGAGCGCGCCGTCCAGGACCGCGGCAACACGGTCATGTTCAAGATGCAGAACGACCCCCGCATCACCGCCCCCGGACGCTTCCTGCGCCGCTTCTCCCTCGACGAGCTGCCGCAGCTGTGGAACGTGCTGCGCGGCGACATGAGCCTCGTCGGCCCCCGCCCCGCCCTGCCCGGCGAGGTGGAGCGCTACGACGACGACGCGAAGCGCCGCCTCCACGTGCGCCCCGGAATCACCGGGCTGTGGCAGGTCTCGGGCCGCAGCGACCTCTCCTGGGAGGACACGGTGCGGCTGGACACCTACTACGTCGACAACTGGTCCTTCACCCAGGACCTCCAGATCCTCATCCGCACGGTCAAGGCCGTGCTCGCCTCCTCGGGCGCCTACTGACGATGGCCCGGCCCGCCCCGGGCGGAGCGCCCGCTGCGCGCCCCCACAGCGCACTGCCCCGCCCCCTCCGCCTCCTCGCCGCGCTCGTGCTGCTGCTCTACCCGCTCGCGGCCGGTGCCCTGCTGCTGACGTCGGACGGCTGGGCCGTGAACCGGCTGAACGTGCGGGTCTGGTACGCCGTCACCGGTGCCGTCGGCCTGCGCGAGCAGATCACGCCGGAGATGTTCGCGGCGCTCGCGAACGTGGCGCTGTTCGTGCCGTTCTTCGTGGCGCTCGCCGTGCTGTTGCCCACCTGGTGGTGGGTGGCGGCCGGCGCGGGGCTCTCGATCGCGGTCGAGCTCTACCAGGGCGAGATCGGCACGCGGGAGCAGGACCTGGTCGACATCCTCGCCAACACCGCAGGGGCCGCGCTCGGCGTCGGCCTGGGGCTCCTCGTGTGCAGGGTCGCCGTGCGCAGGTCGGCCCGTCGGCCGGGACTCAGCGACGCAGGAAGCGCCCCCAGCGCACCCACCACTCCCGGCGCACCTCGCGCCGAGACGGGGCATGGCCCAGGCGGAGGCCCAGATGATCGCGATTGACCTGCAGCGCCTCGACCAGCAGCCGCGCCTTCACGAGCGGTCCCTCGGCGTCCCGCAGCCGCGCCCGCCATACCTCGGAGGGGGCGGCGCCGTCGTGCACCGCCTGCCACACCCGCGCACCGGGCAGGCCCTCGACCGCCTCCGGGCGGCCGGTCGCGAGCGCGAGCGGCACCTGGGCGCCGAGCTCGGCGGCGAGGTCCTCGATCCGCGCCCGCTCCGCCTTGTCCACCTCGGTCCAGGCCACGCGCACGTCGTGACGGGAGCGGCCGCTCGCATCGCGGGCGGCGTGCACCAGCAGCACCAGACGCTGCGCGGTGAGATCCGGGACCGAGCACGGGGCGCCGCCCAGGTCCACGGTCTCGCGCTGCGCCCACAGGCGCTCGAAGGTCGCCGCCACATCCCGGTCCAGGCCCGGGAAGGCGCGATGCAGATCGGCCGTGCCCCACACGCGGTGGTGGAACGTCGCCGCATGCGCGAACACGCTGCCGTGCTCGAAGGTGGTCACCTGCCCCCACCCGTCGGCCTCGAGCGCGGCCACCAGCGGCGCGACCTGCGCCGGGTCCACCAGCACGTCGCAGTCCGAGGAGCCGGCGCGGCCCTCGGCCAGCAGCGGATGCAACGCCTCGCCCTTGAGATGCAGGATCCTCACACCCGCACCTCGGGCAATATGGTCGAGGCAGCCATGGGCCATGCGCAGACGCACCCGGACCGGCACCTGCACGGGGGATGTCATGGGGGCAAGTGTAGAAGCCGCAGGCCCCTTGCCGCAGGATTGACAGCGGCGCCGACGGGCGAAAGGACGCTCGTCACGAGCGCAGTAGGACGCAGGGACGAGAAGGGAAGGGGGAGCGGACGTGTGGGAGCTCGATAGCCGCATCCAGCACTACGACTGGGGATCGACGACCGCGATCCCCGAGTTCCTGGGCCGTCCCTCCGACGGCGCCCCCTGGGCCGAGGCCTGGTACGGGGCGCACCCGCTGGCGCCCTCCACCCTCGCCACCGGACCGGACGCCGGCGCCGGGCTCGACGCCGCGATCGCCGCGGACCCGCGCCGCATGCTCGGCGACGGCGTGGAGCGCGCCTTCGGTGCCCGTCTGCCCTACCTGCTGAAGGTCATCGCGCCGGAGAAGCCGCTGTCCCTGCAGGTCCACCCCGATCGCGAGCACGCCCAGGAATCCTTCGCCGCGGAGACCGCCGCGGGGCTCCCGCTCGAGTCGCCGCTGCGCAACTACCGCGACGACAACCACAAGCCCGAGATGCTCATCGCGCTGACCCGGTTCACCGCGCTGTGCGGGTTCCGCACCCCGCGCCGCGCCGCCGCGCTTCTGGAGGGGCTCGGCACCGACCTCACCGACCGCCTCCACACCCTCCTCACCCGCAGCCCCACCGCCCACGGCATGCGCGCCGCGTTCCGCACCCTGGTCTCGTCCGCCATGCGCCCGAGCCCCGAGGCGGTCCAGCAGGTGGTCGAGGCCTGCCGGGCTCGTGCCGAGTCCGGCCGCTCGCCCTCCCCGCGCATCGACCAGACCGTCGCGCTGCTGGCCGAGCACCACCCGGGCGACCCCGGCGTGGTCGCCGCGCTGCTGCTGAACCCCGTCACGCTCCGCCCCGGCGAGGCGATGTTCGTGCCCGCCGGCACCCTGCACGCCTACCTGCACGGCGTGGGCCTGGAGATCATGGCCGCCAGCGACAACGTGCTGCGCGCCGGACTGACCCCCAAGAAGGTCGACGCCGACGAGATGCTGCAGTGCGTGAGCGTGCAGGCCGCGCCGCCGCTGCGCGTCGCACCCGAGCGTCAGAACGCGACATCGATCGCCTACTACGCACCCGTCGACGATTTCGAGCTCTCGCTGACCACGCTCACCGATCCGCCCGGCACCTTCCGCACCCGTCACCGCGTCCCCGGCGGCGGGCCCCGCACCCTCCTCGGCCTCGAGGGGGAGGTGCTGCTCCAGAGCGACCTGGGCCGCCACGTGCTCACCGCCGGCAAGGCCCTGTTCGTGCCCGCCGCCGCCGGGCAGCTCCACGCCGGCGGCTCCGGCCGCTTCGTCCAGGCGAGCGTCCCGTGACCCGCTACCGGCTGCGCCCCCTGGTCAGCGAGTGGGACGGGGAGGACCTGTGGGCCGGGGCGCTGCCCCACGGCCCGATCACCCGCATCCAGGGCGCCGGCGCCCTCGTGCTCGAGCTGCTCGCCGAGGCGCCGGACCGCGCCGCGAGCCCCGCCGAGCTCGCCGACCGGCTGCGGCAGGAAGTCGAGGACGTGCCCGAGGACGCCGAGCAGATCATCACCGGCTTCCTCGCCGAGCTCGATACGGGCGGGATCCTCGAGACGATCGACGGTGACGCCCCATGACCGCCGCACCCACCACCATCGCCGCGACCCGGCTCGAGGTCGCCGGCCACAGCGTGCTGCTCACCTTCGGGCCCGGCCTGGAGACCGTGGCCGAGGAGATCGACGCCCTGTGGTCCCACCTGCGCGCGGCCGACGACGACGGCGCGACACCGCAGATCCGTCTCGACTATGCGCTCGCCGGCGGCGACCTCCCCGCCGGGACCGTCCCGCTGCCGGCGCGGCTCGAGGCGAGCTACACGGTCTCCGGCCACCTCACCCGCGAGGTGATCCGCCGGCTGATCGGCACGCGCCTGCTGCTCCACGCCGGCGCCGTCGCCCACCCCGAGCTCGGGACCCTCGTGCTCGTCGGCGCGTCCGGGGCGGGGAAGTCCACCGCCTCCTCCCTGCTCGGACGAGACGGCGCCTATCTCACCGACGAGCTGACGATCATCACACCTGGCAGCTTCGCGATCACCCCGTATCCCAAGCCGGTCTCCAAGCACGACCCGGAGCTCGGTGCGAAGCGGGATCTCGCCCTGGGCGACCTGGGGCTCCGTCCCGCCGATGAGGTGGCCGTCCCGGCACCGGCGATGGTGCTGCTGCTCGAGCGGATCCGGGACGAGGACGAGGCGGGGGAGGGGGCCTCGGTGACGCGCGTGCCGCTGTTCGAGGCGCTGACCCGGATCGTGCCGCAGACCTCCTCGCTGTGGGAGGTGCCCGGCGGTCTCGCTGCGCTCGCCGGACTGCTGGACACCGTGGGCGGCGCTCTGGAGGTGCGCTACCGGGAGGCCGCCGAGCTCCAGGAGCTGCTGCGCCATCTGCCGCCGCCCGAGCACGTCGAGACGGTCGAGATCGCGCCGCGTCCCAGCGATGCTGCCGGCGGCGAGGACACGTCGCCGGCACCCGGCACGATCGCCGCCGCGCCGTTCCGCCAGGCGCTCGCCGTCGAGTCCGGATTGTTCGTGCTCGGAGAGCACGGCGCGATCCACCTGCCCGGCCTCGCGGGACTGGTCTGGGACCTGCTCGCCAACGCAGGCCCCCTCACATTCGACCAGCTCGAGCAGCTGGTGGTCGAGGAGATCGGGGAGCACCCCGAGAGCGCGGCCCTCGTTCGCGGCAGGGTCGCGGATCTCGTGGACCACGGCTGGGCCCGCCAGAGCTGATCAGCGGGCGAGGATGCCCCGGCGCAGTACCGGCACCAGCTGCTCCACCCGCTCGGTCAGCAGCGCGGCCGTCCGCGCCGCCTGCGCCGCATCCTTGCCGTAGGGATCGGGGACGTCGAGGCCCTCGGGAATCGCGCGCCGCGTCCATGTGGAGATGATTTCCTTCAGCGGAGCGTCCGGACTCTCCGCGGCCATCCGAGCGAGTTCTGGAATATGCCCCATATGTCCGATGCGCCGGGCCGCGGCAGGGAACTCATCCAGGAGGTAGGTGCGCTGCCGACGCGACATCGTCAGGATCAGTTCTGCCTCGAGGTCCGCGGCAGAGACCTGTCGGGCGCGGAAGCCCTGCGGGTCAACGCCACGCACGGAGAGCTCGCCCGCCATCTGTGACTCCATCGCGCTGCCCTCCAGGGCGAAGACGCCCCTGCTCAGGGTGTGGATGCCGGGCAGTCGAACGCGCAGCAGATGCTCGGCGAAGGGGGAGCGGCAGACGTTGCCGGTGCACACGAACAGGACCGAGGGCGGCTGCGGCTCAGGGCGGTGCACGGGGAGGGCAGTGCTCATGCCGACAGACTAGACGCCGCAGGAGACTTGTCGGAAATGTCCAGATAAGAGTGGTGTCGCCGGAACCTCGGGGGAACCTACTCGACGGTAAGGCCACGGAAAGGTGTCGGAGGCGAAGAATCGTGACCGCCCTCCTTTATCTTCGCCGAGGACATGTCAGTATCGGGGTCGTGACGGTCCGTCGTCGCACCTGTCCGCCTGAGTGTGCCTCCCTCGGAAGGCGCCAGCTGGTGCGCCCGGAGCGAAGCGTCCCCCGTCGTCGACTCGACGCGACCCGGCCACTCGTGAGGTGAGGCGCCGGGACGCCTGTGCCCGAACGAGGTTCCCGTGACCGCACCCTCCCGTGTCCGCCCCGCCGAGACCGGACACTCCGCCTTCACCCGCCGCACCCTCGTCAAGGGCGCGGCCTGGGCGACCCCCGTCGCTGCGTTCTCGCTCAGCGCGCCGGCGATGGCGCTCAGCCAGCTCGATTGTCAGCCTGGCGACCTGTTCGACGGGGTCGGCCGAGGTCGAATCCTGACCGGTAACGCCCTCTTCCTGGACCTCGATGAGGACCGAACCCAGGGCGTCGAACTGCTGACCCTGAACGGTGTCACCGCGCAGAACCCTGGGGGCGGCGCGCCCGGCCCTTCGCCTGACGTGCCTGTCGAGGACAGGCAGGACAACAACCTGTCGGTGACTGCGCTCGATCTCGTCAATGTCGACCTGAACGGGGCGACGCCCCCGCTGTCGCAGATCCTTGAGCTCACCGCCGACGTCGACACCGGGGTTTACAGCCAGTTCGGCCACGTCCATCAGGACGGCACTCAGCGCGGTGCCTCGGGCTACCTCCTCGACAGCGGCGCGATCAACTTCGAGGGGCAGCCCGACGGAAGCATGCCGCAGTTCGGTCGAATCGATCTTCGTCAGATCCTCGAGTCCTCGCTGCTGAGGCCTCTTCCTCTCGTCACTCCGCTGCTCGACTCCGCAACCGGCGTCGACGCCCTCTCTCTGGAGATGGGCGCCATCGCGGGAAGCGCTGAGCAGCTGCAGAACTGTGAAGCAGGCAGCGGAGCGACGCTCGAGCGCGACTACCTCGTCTCCGACCTGAAGGCGATCGTCTCTCCGGCGGACGAGAGTCTGCTCGGCGGGCTGATCGGCGAGGTCGCGGATGGTGCGGTCGGACTGGATCTCGACCTCACCGGGCTGACCGGGACACTCGATTCGCTGCTCTTGAGCCTTCCGATCCTTGGGAGCCTGGTGCAGGTGAGTCCGGCTCAGATCGCCTTCGAGGTGGATCTCGCGCCGGTCACCGATACGCCCCTCCCTTCTGCTGATGGCACGCCCACGCCGAGCTCAATTCCGATCCAGATCGACTTCGGTGGGGACACCGTGACCGTTGACCTGGCAGATCTCGTTGGCGGGCTCAACAATGCCCTCCCGAACGCGGTGCTTTTCCGAGATCTGGGTACGCAGCCGACGGTCGAGAATCTGACGGGATTCCTCGACGCGCTGGTCCAGCAGCTGACCGAGCGGCTCCTGGAATCGATCGAGGTGACGGTGACCGCAGGCGTCTACCTGCTTCTGGTCGTCGATGGGACGCTCACCATCCGCGGCACCTTGAAGCAGCTCCGCGACGGGGGTGCCACGGTGAGCCTGGCCGGCATCAACCTCAGCCCGATCACCGAGGGATTGACCGATGCGGTGTTCAACCTCGTCTACGGAGCGCTGAGCGCAGCTCTCTCCGAAGGCGGTGCACTGAAGCAGATCCTCGTCGACGGGCTGCTCACGAACTTGCTCGAGCCCGTACTCGCGGTGCTGGCAGACGTGGTGCACATCCGGCTCAACGCCCAGAATCGACCCGAGGCGAACGAGCCCGCGACGGGCGGGTTCGCCGCTCCAAGCTACTTCGACGATCTCGAATGGAACAGGTTCGATGTCGCAGCGCTCCACATCAGCGCGGTGAACGCACTCAGCGTTCTGAACCTCCTCCTCGCGCGGGGGTCTGTGGGACCGACGCAGCTCAGGGCGTGATCCCCGAGGTGCGGGGCGAAAGGGTCACCCTGTCGTCCCGCATCTCCGTCGGATTCGCCGAGTTCTCCGCCCCAACTCGATCACGGCAGTGCTGCCGTGATCAGGTCCGTCTACCAAGAGGCCTTCGGCGCCCACCAGCTCTGCTCACGGACGCCCACGCACGTTGGGCCGTGGTGCTGCGAGCCGTTTGCAGAAACTGCTCCGGGTCCCTGTCACCAGGTCGTGGACGCCTCGGGGTTCGCCCTGCCTTCGGCTGCGGCGTCATGGGGAGGCAGTGGCACGAGCAGGTCCTGCGCTCCGCGGATCACCCCTTCGAGCGGGCCGCGCACCCACCGCCGAGCCGCCGGGGCGCGGCACGCGAGCGCCCCGAGCGCCGCCTGCCACGACACCGCCATGCCGACACCGAGCACGATGAGCAGGGCGAGCATCCACCAGTGGTCGTCACGGATTAGCGGATTGTTCACCTGGTAGACGTGGAGCACGAGGATCTGCAGGGCGTACAGCGTGAGGGCCGCCTGACCCGGTGCGGCGAGCAGCGGCGCGACGCGTGACGGCAGCGCGCGTCCGAGGGGGCTCGCCTGCAGCGTCCACATCGTCAGCAGTATGCCGAGCGCCCCAGTCGCCACGCCGATCTGCTCCGATGGAGTGCCGTCGTACGCGTGCACTTCGTACAGTCCGAGCAGGTTCGGAGCGACCAACAATGCCAACATCACCGCGAAGGCGGCGGCGCTCGCGAGGGCTCCGCGCCGCCACTCCGCCGCCGACATGTTCCGCAGAACCCGGATCGTGAGCATCCCGAGGATCGCGCACAGCAGGAAGCCCGTCATCCGGTAGCCGCCGGTGCCGCCGATCAGGCCCAGCACAGTGATGAACGCATCCGGCTCCGAGGCGGCCGTCACTGCTACGTGACCGCCGGTGAGGCTGCGATAAAGGCCCGGCACCGCGACGGCCAGCACCAGGGCGAGGACAGCGACGACGGCCAGTGGCGTCGTCGTGCGCAGCCGCACCAGCGGCACGCACAGCAGCATCAGCACCCCGAGGTGCACGAGCACGATCAGCACACTCGCGGCAGACTGCATGAGCAGCAGCCCGAGCCCGATGACCAGTGCCGCCCGGATCACCTCCCGCAGCACGTACCGCCATCCGTGCTGTCCCGAAGCGGACCAGCTCAGCTGCGCGCCCACTCCGATCAGCAGTGCGAACAGGGGAGCGGTGAGGAACTCGCTGACCAGCAGGATCCGAGCGGGGCCGTCGCCGGGTGCGACGTGCGCGACCACCATCAGGACATAGGCGGCGCCGCGCGCCCAGTCCACGAAGAGCAGGCGAGAACCGCCGGACCGCTCCGCGGGAGTCCCGCCACTCACGCGGTCGCGTCCTGCTTGCCGCCGACGCCCGCCTCCGCGAGCTGCTCCCGGATCTCCTGCACGAACTCGATCACCGCGCTGCCGCCGTTGACGGGGCCGCCGGCGAGCTGGCCGTCGGCCCCCAGCAGCACTGCGCTCGGCGCGCTCGTGCCGCCAAGGGCGGTGCGGGCGGTGAACTGCAGGTCGTGAAGGGCGTGGCCCTCGACGCGGTCCGTGGTCCGCTCGCGCAGCTGGTCCAGCGGGCGGGAGAACACGAACCGCACCTGCAACGTCTGCTCCAGCTCGCCGATCCACTCCTCGGCATGGTCCAGCACCCGTTCGCACGGCCCGCAGCCCTCGGTGACGAACACCAGCAGCGCCGCCCGCTGCGCGGTGAGCTGGGTGAGGGTGATCAGGCGGCCGTCAGCCTGCTGCAGCACCGCCGCCGGGATCGGGCTGCGTTCGTAGTCCAGCAGCTCGTCCTCGTCCGCATCGGCCGCGGTAGTGGCGGGAGCGGTCGAGGCGTCGGCATCGGGCTCGGCGACGCTTCCGCCAATCGTGGCGGCCGTCAGCGCGATCGCGATCAGCAGCGCTAGCCCGAAACCGATCAGCCCCATCGGCGCCTGCACCAGGAGAGTGGTCATCGCGCCGCTCGCCGCCGCGACCACGGCCAGCAGGCCCAGCACGCTCAGGAGCACGTTCCGCACCAGCGTGGTGCGGGAGACGGTGGGGGAGGCGAGGGTGCCGAAGCAGGAGCAGTGCACCTGCTCCTCGAAGGTCAGCGCCCGCGCGATGATCACCAGGTAGGTGAGCATCAGGAGTGCCACCAGCCCTGCCAGCAGCACCTGCAGGGGTGGCACCGGGATCCACAGCGCGAGCGCCAGGAAGACTTCCGTCACCGGCAGCACCGAGGCGACCGAGGCGTGGAACGCCGGCAGCGGGAGGCGCAGCGAGCGCATCGCATCCTGGGTCCCCTCGCGCGCGCCGAGCTTCGCGAGCCCGGAGATCAGCAGGGTGATCGACAGCAGGATCGGTGCCGAAAGCAGCACAGCCATTCGGGGAGCCTCCTCGCGTCGGCCCGGCCTTCGGGACGGCGTCCCCTCCATTGTCCGGCATCGACGCCCGTCGGAACGGGGACGGACTAGCCGTTCGCCCACGGCGCATCCGACGCCGTCCGCGGCCGGGGACGATGAGGGAGCAGAGCGCCTGGATCTCGGCCGAGCGACCGGTCGTCGTCCTCGCTCTGCTCGGCGACGGGTGACGGCTCGCCGAGCCAATGGGGCGGCGCCGCGGTCTGTTAACCGACGTTCGGGCCGGACCGGGGAGTTTCAGGCGGGTACGGTCGGGGTGAAGGTGACTGGGGAGATCGTGATCTCCGGGGAAGATGCGAGGGTTGCCCGGACACCCTGGCGATAGCCGATCTGGAGAGAACTGATCGGCTCCTCCCAGGTGAGCGAGACGGAATACTCGGGACCGGTGAAGTCTCCGTTGACGTCGTCCTTCGCCCGGAAGGGATCGCTCGGTGCGCCGCTCCCGGTGACCTTCGTTCCTGCGGAGAATGCTGTGAACGCTGTGCTGTTGGAGGGAACGTAGACCTCTTCGAGGTGTCCGAGCCCGCTGCTTCGATCGATCCCGTCAATGGTGAGCGAGACGTGTGAGACGGGGGCGGAGAAGTCGAGAGTGACAGTCTGCGCCGAATCGCCGGTGGTGAGCTGCTTGCTGACCAACTTCAGTCGACCCTCGCCGGTCGGAGTCCAGTTGCCGCTGGGGTTGACCCCAGACGGGCGGGCAAGGCTCGCCGTGACCTTGACGCCGTCGACCGTCTGGGTCGGTTGATTGGCCAAGGTGCGGTTGGGCGCGCCGAAACCGCTCCACAGCATCGTGACCGGCGTCGCGCTCGCCGCCACAGCGGGCGCCGCCGAGCTCACGGCGATCACGGGCAGGGACCAAAGGGCGCCCTTGGCGAGTGATCGACGGGGGAACGAGGTGCCCTGCACGGGATGCTCCGATCTTCGGTTCCGAGAAAAATGACGACTGACTCCAATTTAGGGAAAAAAAACCGTCCGGTCATCATCTGGAGACGAAGGTTATGGGGTCGCGATCCCGGCTCGTACCCTGGATCCATGTCGACCGACGCTCAGCAGGCCCCGACCTCCCTCGACGCCGTCCGACGGGGCGAGATCCTCGCCGACGTCGCCGCGCTGCGGGACTCCTTCGACGCCGGCACTACCCGGTCGCTCGAGGCGCGGATCGCGCAGCTTGACGCCCTCGCCCGCGGCCTACGCGCCGAGCGTCCCCGCCTGCTGGAGGCCCTCGAGCTGGACCTCGGCAAGTCCCGCACCGAATCGCTGATCACCGAGCTCGGTGTTGTCGCCCAGGAGATCGCGCACCTGCGGAAGAACCTCCGCGCCTGGCTGCGACCGGAGCGCTTCGGCCCCGGCCTGCTGCTCGCGCCCTCCAGCGGACAGATCCGCCGTGAGCCTCTCGGGACCACGCTGATCATCTCCCCGTGGAACTACCCTGTGAACCTTGCACTTGCCCCGCTGATCGGCGCGATCGCCGGCGGGAACACCGCGATCCTCAAGCCCAGCGAGGTCGCCCCGGCCACCTCCGCTGCCCTCACGCACCTGATCCACTCCCACCTCGACACTGCCTGGGTGAGAGTCGTCGAAGGCGCCGTCGAGGAGACCACGCTTCTGCTCGAGCAGCGCTTCGATCTGATCTTCTACACGGGCAACGGGACCGTCGGCCGGATCGTCGCCCGCGCCGCCGCCGAGCACCTCACCCCCACCGTGCTCGAGCTCGGCGGGAAGTCGCCGGTGTTCGTCGACGAGGGCACAGACCTCGCCACCACCGCCCGCCGCATCGTGTGGGGGAAGTTCACCAATGCCGGGCAGACCTGCGTCGCCCCCGACTACCTCATAGCCGCGCGCTCCACCCTCGACGCCCTCGTGCCCCATCTGAAGGACGCGGTCGCCTCGATGTACGGGCGCACTCCACAACGCAGTCGCGACTACGGCCGGATGGTCAACCAGAAGCACTTCGACCGCGTGTTCGCCCTGATCGACGACGACAAGGCCGTGCTCGGCGGCACCGCCGGCGCCGACCGCGCCAATCGCTACCTCCCGCCAACGATCCTCGACGGCGTGGACTGGGACGATCCGGTGATGGGGGAGGAGATCTTCGGCCCCGTGCTCCCGCTGCTCGAAGTCTCTGGGCCCGACGAGGCGATCGCCCGCATCAACAGTGGCGAGAAACCGTTGACCGCCTACGTATTCAGCCCCCGATCCGAGATCGAGGAGCGATTCATCGCCGAGACCTCTTCCGGTTCCCTCGCTCTCAGCCACACCCTCGCCCACCTCGGCTCCCAGACGATGCCCTTCGGTGGCATTGGGGAGTCCGGGATGGGGAAGTACCACGGCCGCGCGAGCCTCCAGGTGTTCACCCACGCGAAGCCCGTCGTGAAGAAGCCGCTGCGCCCCGACACGCTCCGGCTGGTCACCCCGCCCTACCGCGGGGCGAAGCGGGCTCTGCTCGGACAGTTGTTCCGTTGACTCACTGCGGGAACGCGCAAATCGACCTAATCCGGACGTAGCGCGCCGTGCGGTGTGACACAACGACTGAACAGGGCCGCGTGACCGTTGCGCCGGTTTAGGTTGAATCGTACCTTCGCTACCGTTTAGTACGTCCCATTTCCGAGCCGGGTGTGGGTCGAGTCCGCACGCCGTGCCCGTGAGGAGCCATCAACACCAGGAGGGCGCCAATGACCGGCTCCGATCCCATCCCATCCGTCGGCACCTGCTGCGGGGCGCGGCCTGGGTTGCCCCTGCGGCCGCTGTGGCTGTTGCAGCGCCCGCGGTCGCTGCCTCGCCAACGCCTCTCTTGGGAGGCATCCTCGCCGTGTCGTCCATCACGGGCAGTGGCCCCTCGGGTCGTACGCAGACCATCACCATCAACGGCAGCGCTGCTTACCCGACGGCGGGCATCTGGATGGAGAATGTCCCGGCCACCCCGAATCCCACCGCGGCACGCTCCACGCTCTACCTCCCCGCTGCGGCATATGCGGGCCTCAAGTGGGGGCAGGTCGGAACTGACCAGACGTGGACGATCCCGGCGCCGTACAGCACCGCGCGCCCCATCAACGGTTACACCGCATATACCACCACCTACTTGAATCGGCCCAGGTTTGATGCCGCTGCTGTTTGAGTCCGGAAGGATGGACAGGCAGCCGTGGAAGATCGATTCCCAGCTGCGCGTGAGGTGCGTGCGGCTTGTCAGGGAACACCAGCAGGAGTACCCCACTCTGACCGCCGCAGTCACTGCGGTCGCTCGGCAAGAAGGCGTCTCGCGGGGTCAGCACGGCGCTGGCTCGCGCAGGCCGAGGTCGACGACGGAACCCGCCCCGGGATCACGAGCGAGGAGTCCGCCGAGGTCGAACGACTGAAGGCTGAGAACAAGCGGTTGCGCGAGGACAACGAGATTCTTCGCCGGGCTTCAATTTTCTTCGCGGGGGAGCTCGTCCCGCGCAAGCGGGGGGTGCCCCCACCCCGCAACCGCTGATCCTGGCGTTCATCGACGAGATGAGAGCCGAGGGCTACGCAGTCGAGCCGATCCTTCGCGTCCTGAGCCAGCAGGGCCTTGCGATCGCTGCACGGACCTACCGGGCCTGGAAGCGCCCGGCCCGCATCGCTGAGCGCACCGTCGCAGACGCCCTGGTCGAGGACAAAATCCGCGAGTAGAGTCCGAAGTGCTCCACTACGAGGCCCTCACCCCAGAGCCCGAACCCGCAAAGTAGCGGCAGAGAACCCGGGCCGATTCACCATCCGCGTGGCGCTCCTGGGGGTGACTATTCAGGGAACGCTCGCCGAAGTGGTGGACGGATCTGCCGTGGCGATCGAGGTCTTCCGGCTGGGCTGGCAGCCGGTGACGCCGGCAAACGATGTCCTCTCGACTCTCGTCGGTGGAATCGTCGGCGTCGTCGAGGGTGCGGTGGACCTAGCATTCAGTCGTGACGGTGTTCTCGACACGGCTCTCGACGGGGTGAACCAGCTCCTCGACGTGCTCTTCAGTGCTTTCGGTGACGGCGGTGTACTCGCGTTGACGGTGAATGCACAGAACGAAGCCGCCGAGTCGAGCTTCGTGCCGCCAGCGGAGTACACCGCGATCGAGCGCGGTAGATTCGACGTCGCCGCTCTGCACGTCGCCCTGCTGGACGGTGGTTACCCGTCGGGTCTGCTGAATCTCTAGGTTGCTCGCGGCTCCGTCGGTAAGAACACGCCGCGTTGACTCCCCCGGCGTGACCCTCGATTTCGGGGGTTACGCGTGGGGTGGCGTTTCCCGCGCGTTTCCGGCGCCCGCCTCCGCCGGCTGCTCGCAGATCTCCTGCACGAACTCGATCACCGCTCTGCCGCCGTTGACGGGGCCGCCGGCGAGCTGGCCGTCGGCCCCCAGTAGCACCGCACTCGGCGCGCTCGTACCGCCGAGCGCGGTGCGGGCGGTGAACTGCAGGTCGTGCAGCGCGTGCCCTGATCACGGTCGTCGCGGACTGCTATCTCGCAGGTGTCTCCACGCGTCGCATGGACAAGCTCGTCAAACCCCTGGGCATCAACAGTCTCTCGAAGTCGCAGGTCAGCAGGATGGCATCAGATCTGGACGAGCACGTCGAGCAGTTCCGCCACCGGCCGCTGGACGAGGCCGGGCCCTGCACCTTCGTCTCCGCCGACGCGCTGACCATGAAGGCCCGTGAAGGTGGCCGCGTGATCAACGCTGTCGTCCTCCTAGCCACCGGCGCCAATGGCGACGGGCACCGCGAAGTGCTCGGCATGCGGGTCGCGACCAGCGAGACCGGAGCTGCGTGGAATGGCTTCTTCGTCGACCTTGTCGAACGACTACGAGCTCATGCACCTCCATGTCGCCACCGACCTCGCCGATCGGATGCGCGAGCGCGGCATCCTCGTGCCCGGCGTCGACCGCGCCTGGCAGCTCGGCTGCGCCGACAAGCTCCGCATGGCCCAGCTGCTCGAGGGCATCGGGATGCCCACCCCGCGCACCGTCACCGGCGACGACGAGGCCGGCATCGCCGAGATCCCCGCCGCCTCCGAGCGCCTCGTGGTCAAGCACCGCCTCGGCAGCGGCTCCTCCGGGCTCGCGCTGGTCCCGGCCGACGGGGTCCGCGCCGCGATCGACGCAGCGATCGACTCCGCCCCCGCCCCGGCCGACGGCTCAGCCCCCAGCGGCCAGGATGTCGTGGTCCAGCCCTGTCTGCCCGGGCTCGAGCACGGCGTGGACATCGTGGGTGATCTGCGCGAGCCCGGCGAGCTGCGGGCCGTGCTCGCCCGCCGCAAGGTGCGCATGCGCGCCGGCGAGACCGACAAGGCCGCCTCCGTGGATCCCGCACCCTTCGTCGCCAACGCCGAGAAGATCGCCCGCGCGCAGCTCACCGGACTCATCGACACGGACATGTTCCTCGCCGAGGGCGGCGAGCCCTCCGTCATCGACATCAACCCCCGCTTCGGCGGCGGCTACCCCTTCGTGCACCTCGCCGGGGCCGACGTCCCCCGCTACTACCTCGCCCGTGCGCTCGGCCTCGAGATCGACGAGGACTGGCGGGAGTACGCCCCCGGCGTCATCTCCGCCAACCACGAGAGCGTGCGCGTGACCTCGACGGAGGCTTGACCCTGTCACCTGCGGTCCTCTTGCGGCTGGATAGGGGCGGAGCCTGCGATCGGGGCCTCCTGGCCGGACTCGACGGCGCCTATACTTGATCAAGACCACCGAGCCCGTGAGCCTCGGAACTCGCAGCCAGAAAGGCACCAGGCATCGATGACCACACCACACCAGCCCATTTCCCGACGGAGACTGGCCCGCACGGCGGCATGGGCGGTGCCGGCCGCAGCCGTGGCAGTCTCCGCCCCCGCTGTCGCCGCCTCGCCCTTCCAATGCCCGTCGCGGACGTACACGGCCGAGAGTCCCGGCTCCGGGGTGGGGCGGACCACGGGGACCTGGAGGGTCCCTGCCGGGGTGACGCGGATCTGTGTGACCGTGGTCGGCGGCGGGGGCGGAGGCGCCGCCAACGGCAGTACTGGAGGCGCCGGGACCCGTATCACCGGTGACCTGGCGGTGACACCGGGCACGGTCCTGACCTTGACGGTCGGCGCAGGAGGGGTGCGACCGCCGACCACGGGCGTTCGCGTGCCCCCGGACGCAACCGGCGGTGGAGGATATGGCAAGGGCGGCGACGTGATCTTCAGTGCGGCGTCCGCCGGGGAGGCGACCAACAACAACGTGAGTGGATCAGGGGGTGGGTCCTCGGCCATCGTGATCGGCACGGAGGTGCTGGTCGTGGCAGGGGGCGGCGGTGGCGGTGGGGGCTCGGCGCTGACCTCGTCCGGGTACCCGCAGTTCAGCGGTGCCGTGGCGGTCGGCGGTTCGGCCGGAGCGAATGGCGGAGGATCGTCGACGTCGCACCCGAACGTGTCGAGCACCACGGCCACGACCAACGGGGGACGCGGCGGACCCGGCGGATCCGGCGGGCCCGCCGGCACAGGCGGACCCGCCGGGACCACGACCGTCGGCGCTCCCCAGAAGGAGCTCAGCTCCGTTAGCAGGGAGGGTGCAGCCGGTACGGCGGGGTTCACGGGGGCCGGCGCGAACGGTGTCCAGACGGCTTCAGCCACCACGTCGCACGTCTCCGCCGGAGGCGGAGGCGGCTACGGAGGCGGCGGGAGCGGAAGCTGCACGACCTTGCGGGTGCAGGGCACCGGCTCCACTCAGACCGCATCGATCTCCTTCGGCGGCGCCGGTGGAGCAGGAGGCAGCTATCGCAGCCCCCGGTTGAACAACAGCACTGTCTCCGCGGCCGCCAACGGCGCGGCGGAGGCGGGCACCCGTCGCCCGGGCTCCATCACCATCAACTTCTGAACCGCCGGCACGGCGAAGCGCCCGTCGTGCGCCGACCGCTGGCGCTCCTTCCCTGAAGCGCCGTCTCCTGTCGCTGGAGACGGCGCTTCGTGCTGTCCGGGCGCTGATCGGACTGCCGGTGCGGCTTGCATGACTACGCAGGCCGCAGCGCTGCCCCCTTGCGCCCGGCTCATGGTCGCCGCTCTCCGGCCGTCGGTCAGCCGGCGGCTACCTGCCGGGAATCTGTGGACCGGCTTCACAAGGATCAGAACCTGACGGATGGTACGAACCGGCACCAGGCGGGCAAAGCGGACATCGACGGTGACGTCGCAGGTCCGAGAGCTTCGCACCATCGGAAGAGGGGGAGTCGTGTCAATCATCTCTCTGCATGCCGTCCTGTGGCCCGCAGCATCCAGTCCGCGACGGATCAGCGAGGACGGGCAGCCCATCCGCGATGCCGGCCCCGACACCCTCTACGACCGGGACCTCCATCCCGCGCCGGTGCCGTTTAACCGTTCGACCAGCGCGTTCATCTCCCGGCACGAGCGCACCAGGATCTACACCCCCCGGCACAACGGGAAGATCGAGCGCTACCAGCGGCTGATGAGCGACGAGTGCCTCTACGCCCACGCTTTCTACTCCGAGGGCGAGCGCCGCGAAGCGATCAGCGTCTGGGTCCACCATTACAACTATTGTGAGTCTTGGGGCGGCTGGTCTGGAACTGGCTGGCAGGGTGAGCGGTCAAGTCCCCGGAAGTGGTGTAGCGATCCTTCGGCGATAGGGATCAGGCTGTCAGCGCGGGAAGTGCATCGGTG
>NZ_JAKJJW010000040.1:0-29769 GCF_025669985.1 Brachybacterium atlanticum
GCACCGGCGGCGGCGCCGACCGTCGCGGGGACCTCGACGGCGCGGGTGCGGCGGGCGCGGCGCGCCCCGGCGCCGGGGTGGTCGATCCGGCGCAGGCCGATCAGGGTGCGCACCAGCGGCGGCGCGGCGATGAAGAGCACCACGAGCACCTGGATGACCTGCACGAGGTCCAGCGGCACGCCCTGGTTGGTCTCCATGAAGCGCCCGCCCGTGGACAGGGCCGCGAAGAGCAGGCCGGCCAGCACGATGCCCACGGGGCCGGAGCGGCCCAGCAGCGCGACCGTGATCGCGTCGAAGCCGATGTTGCCGGCGACGCCCTCGGTGAGGCGGCGCTCGGTGCCCAGCACGTGCACGGCCCCGGCGAGGCCCACCAGGGCGCCCGCGACGGCGAGGACCAGGAAGGCGGTGCGGGCCGGGGAGATGCCGGCGACGCGGGCGGCGCGCGGGTTCGAGCCGACGGCCCGGAAGTGAAAGCCGAGGGTGGAACGGCTCATCAACCACCACAGCAGCACGGCGGCGCCCGCGGCGAGGAACAGGCCGGCGTGGAGGCGGAACCCGCCGCCGAGCAGCAGCGGCAGGGTCGCGTTCTCCCCCACCGACGGGGAAGTGGGCTGGGACTGGTTCGCGCCGGTGAACGCGGTGGTCTTCAGCGCGAAGAACAGCAGATAGGTCGCGATCCAGTTCAGCATGATCGTGCTGATGACCTCGTTGGCGCCGAAGCGTGCCTTGAGGAAGCCGGCGATCCCGCCCCACACGCCGCCGGCGAGCACGCCGGCGAGCAGTGCGACCAGCAGGTGTAGCACGACGGGGAGCTGGACCGCGAAGCCGACGTAGCCGGCGGCCATCGCGCCGACGATCAGCTGGCCGGTGCCGCCGATGTTGAACAGGCCCGCGCGGAAGCTCACGGCCATGCCGGCCGCGGCGATGATCAGCGGGGTCGCGACGGTGAGGGTCTCGGTCAGGGGGCGCAGCCCGGCGGCGAGCGCGGGGAAGAGCACGTAGGTGCCGGAGCCACCGGCCTCGCGCACGTCCTCCGCGACGCGGGAGAAGCCCCGCCCGTCGAAGACGGCGCCGCGGAACATCGCGCCGTAGGCGTGGGTGACGGACTGCCAGATCGCGGTGAGCGCGTCGGAGGGGCGGGCGAAGAAGTAGCCGAGGGTGGTGCGGACCTCCTCGTCGGCGATGACGATCAGCACCGAGCCGATGAGGAAGGCGAACACGAAGCTCATCACGACCACCAGCAGGTCGCTGCGCGCGATCGACTGGAGGGTGCGGGCCAGCGCCGTCTCGGCGCGCTCCTCGGGCGGCGGGGCGTCGGCGGCGCCCGCGCCGACGCCGGGCGCGGAGCCGGCGGCGCCGGTCTCGGAGAGGGTGCTCATCACGCGATGTCTCCTTCGTCGGCGAGCTGGGAGTCGGTGGTGCGGGCGCCGGCGGCCACGGCCTCGCGGGCGGCATCGGCGGTGTAGCCGGCCATCATCAGGCCCAGCACGTCGCGGTCCTCGTCGCCGGGGACGATGCCGAGGATGCGACCGCGGTACATCACGGCGATGCGGTCGGCGAGCTGGGTGACCTCGTCGAGCTCGGTCGAGACGATCACGACGGGGGTGCCCTGGTCGCGCTCGTCGAGGATGCGGCGGTGGAGGAACTCGATCGAGCCGACGTCCACACCGCGGGTGGGCTGGGAGGCGATCAGGAGCGCCAGTTCGCGGTTCAGCGCGCGGGCCATGACGATCTTCTGCTGGTTGCCGCCGGACAGCGTGGACGCGGCCGATGCCGCCGATCCGGTGCGGATGTCGAACTCCGGGATCAGCTTGTTCGCGTTCTCGGCGATGGCCTTCAGCGACATCGACACCGCTGTGCCGAAGGGGGCGCGGTCGTGCTGGTCCAGCACGAGGTTCTCGGCGACGGAGAAGTCCGCGACCAGCGCGTCGTGGGTGCGGTCCTCGGGGACGAAGCCGACGCCCGCGTCGAGGATCTGCTTGGTGGAGCGGCCCACCAGCTGCTTCCCCTCGAGGCGAGCGGAGCCGGCGACGCTGTCCTGCAGGCCCAGCAGCGCCTCGGTGAGCTCGGTCTGACCGTTGCCCTGGACCCCGGCGATGCCGAGCACCTCCCCGTGGCGCACCTCGAAGGAGACACCGTCGAGGGTGCGGGTGCCGGCCTCGTCGGTGACGCGGAGGTCCTCGACCTCGAGCGCGATCTCGCCGGG
Source organism: Brachybacterium atlanticum (assembly GCF_025669985.1). NCBI lineage: Bacteria > Bacillati > Actinomycetota > Actinomycetes > Micrococcales > Dermabacteraceae > Brachybacterium > Brachybacterium atlanticum. The sequence goes on from NZ_JAKJJW010000040.1 coordinate 2,207, forward strand.
TGCGGCGGGCGCCTTCTCCTGGGCGAGGGAGACCTGGCGGCCGACCATCAGGGAGGCGAGCTCGGCCTGGTCGGCCGAGGGGTCGGCCTCGCCGACCACCTTGCCGCGGCGGATCACGGTGATCCGGTCGGAGACGGCCTTGACCTCGCGGAGCTTGTGGGTGATGAAGACGATCGAGGTCCCCTCGTCACGCAGCTGGCGCATGATCGCCATCAGCTCGTCGGTCTCGTACGGGGTGAGCACGGCGGTGGGCTCGTCCAGCACGAGCACCTCGGCGCGACGGCTGAGGGCCTTGATGATCTCGACGCGCTGCTGGGCGCCGACGGGGAGGTCCTCGACGAGCGCATCGGGGTCGAGGTCGAAGCCGAAGCGTGCGGAGATCTCGCGCACCAGCTTGCGGGCGGCGGCGAGGTCCAGGAGGCCGCCGCGGGTGGGCTCGTTGCCCAGCACCATGTTCTCGGCGACCGTGAAGACGGGCACGAGCATGAAGTGCTGGTGCACCATGCCGATGCCGGCGGCCATCGCGTCGCCCGGGTCTGAGAAGCTGACGGGGCGGTCGTCCAGGAGGATCTGGCCGCCGTCAGGGCGGTACAGCCCGTACAGCACGTTCATCAGGGTGGACTTGCCCGCGCCGTTCTCCCCCAGCAGGGAGTGGATCTCCCCCGGCTCGACGACCAGGTCGATCGCGTCGTTGGCCACGAAGGTCCCGAAGGTCTTCGTGATGCCGCGCAGTTCGAGCTTCACAGCACTCGCTTCCGTCGGTGCCGGCCGAGCTGCTCGGCCGTGCGGTGTGGGACATGGGACGCGGTCCCCGCCCTCGGGGCGGGGACCGCGCTCATGACGGGGCTCAGGCGCCTGCGGGCGAGGCCTCGGACTCGACGACGACCGTGCCGTCGATGATCTCCTGCGTGAGGGTCTCGATCTCGCCGCTCAGCTCGGCGGGGACCTCGTCCTCGAAGTCGTGGAAGGGCGCCAGCCCGACGCCGCCGTTCTCGAGGGTGCCGACATACGGGGTCGCGTCGTACTCGCCCTCCGCGGCGCCGCCGATCACGTCCTCGACGCCGGTGGTCATCTCCTTCATGACGGAGGTGAGGATCGTGGCCTGCGCCTCGGGGTCGGAGGCGTTGGTCTCGTAGCCGTCGGCGTCGACCCAGATCACCTTGCGGTCCTCGCCCTCCTTGGCGGAGGCGAGGGTGCCGGCGCCCACGGGGCCGGCGACCGGCATGACGATGTCGGCGCCCGCGCTGTAGAACTCGTCGGAGACGGCCTTGCCCTTGGTCTGGTCCTCGAAGTCGCCCGTGAAGGAGCCCTCCTGGCTCTCCTTGTTCCAGCCGAGGGCCTCGACCTCGGTGCCGTGGGTCTCGTTGTAGTGGGCGACGCCGTCCACGAAGCCGTCCATGAAGATGGTGACGGTGGGGATGTTGACCCCGCCGTAGGTGGCGACCTTGCCGGTCTCGGTCGTGCCCGCGGCGAGGTAGCCGGCGAGGAAGGCGGCCTGGGCGGTGTCGAACTCGAGGGGCTTGACGTTCTCGAGCTCGATGGGGTTCCCATCGGCGTCCTGCGCGGTCGAGTCGACGATCGCGAAGTCCGTGTCGGGGTTGGCCTGAGCGGCCTTGCCGGTCGCGGGGGCGAGCAGGTAGCCGACCGTGATGATCAGGTCGCAGCCCTCGGTGACCATGTTGTTGATGTTGGGCTCGAAGTCCGAGACGGTGGTCGACTCGGCGGTCTGCTTCTGGATGCCGAGGTTCTTCTCGGCGTTGAGCAGGCCGTTGTAGCTGGACTCGTTGAAGGACTTGTCGTCCCAGCCGCCCGCGTCGGAGACCATGCAGGCCTTGTAGTCGCTCGCGGCGCCGCCGCCGGCGTCGCTGTCGCCGCCGGCCGTCTCCTCCGGGGCGCTGCCGCAGGCGGCGAGGGTGAGAGCCCCGGCGCCGGCGAGGGCGAGGGCACGCGTGATGCTCTTCATGGATGGTTCCTCCGGTGGGAGTGCGAGGGGCCGGGAGCGCCCCGAGGGTCCGGGCGACGTCGCTGTCGCAGTGCGATTGGACGATAGCCCCGCGCGACGCATCGTGAGCACGACGTGAGCCTCCGCCCGCGAACCGTTATGAAATCGACGCGGAGGTGTCGCGCGGGTGAACGTCCACGCGGAGGCGGGCCGGGCGCCGTCGCCCCGCAGGCGGCCCGTCCGACGGGCTCGGAGCGGCCCTGCCGGCCGACGGGCTCAGACGGCCTGCAGGTCCCGCTGCACGCAGGCGGCGGCGAGCACGCTCGCCCCGATCCCGATCGCGCGCTCGTCGATCATGAGGTCGCCCATGTGGAGGTCGTAGGTGCGCCCGCCGGGGGTGCGGGTGCCGAGGCGGGCGAGCGCCCCGGGCACCTTCTCGAGGTACCAGGCGAAGTCCTCCCCGCCCAGGGACTGGGCGGTGGGGTCGAGGTTCTCCCGTCCCAGCACCCCGCGCACCGCGGCGGCGAGCACCTCGACGCTCGCGGGGCTGTTCGAGACCGGCGGCACCCCGCGGTCGTGGGAGACGCGCGCCTCGACGCCCCAGGGGCGCACGAGATCGGCCAGGACCTCCTCGAGCAGCTCCTCGGCCCGGTCCCAAGCCTCGTGGTCCAGGCAGCGCAGGGTGCCCTCGAGGGTGCCGGCGCTGGGGATCGCGTTGAAGGCGGAGCCGGCGTGGATCGAGCCCCAGGTGAGGTTCACGCCGGAGCGCGGGTCCATGCGCCGCGTCAGCGCGGCCGGCAGCTGCGTCGCGATCGAGCCGAGCGCGTAGACGAGGTCCTGGGTGAGATGCGGGCGGGAGGTGTGGCCGCCCGCGCCGCGCACCTGGATCCGCACCGGATCGGTGGCCGAGGTGATCGGGCCGGACTTCAGACCCACGTGGCCGACGTCGACGCCGGGGTCGCAGTGCAGGGCGAGGATCGAGTCGACGCCGACCAGGACGTCCTGCCCGATCAGCTCGAGCGCGCCGCAGGGGTGCATCTCCTCGGCGGGCTGGAACACCAGGCGCACGCCGCGGCGCAGCGTGCCCTCCTCGGCCACCCGCACCAGCGCGGTCGCCGCGCCGAGCACGGCGCTCATGTGCACGTCGTGGCCGCAGGCGTGGGAGACGCCCTCGACGACGGAGCGGTAGGGGACGGTGCTCAGCTCGGGGATCCCGAGCGCGTCCATGTCCGCCCGCAGCCCCATCAGCTCCAGCGACGGGTCCGCGCCGGGGATGTCGCAGATCAGGCCGGTGGCGGCCATGCGCTTCGGCGCGAGCCCGAGCGCGGTGAGCTGCTCGGCGATGAAGTCGGTGGTGGCGTGCTCCTGGTGGGAGAGCTCGGGGTGGCGGTGGAGGTGGCGGCGCACCTCGCGCAGGGCGTCGCCTCGCTCGGCGACGGTGCGGGCGATCAGCCCCTCCGGTCCGAGCATCGCCCGCTGCTGCGAGGTCCCGACCAGCGTCTGCTGCGACTGCTCCACGCGTCCGCTCCTGTCCTGTCCTGTCATCGACCGCCCTGCCCGCCGTGCGCCTGCGGCGATGCGGGTCCGGCGGTGCGGGTCAGCGCAGCCGGCCCAGCCCCTGCTCGTCGAGCCGGCCGACGAGCTGCTGGAGGGCCTGCGCCTTCTCGTCGGCGAGCACCAGCAGCGCGTCCTCGGTGTCGACGATGCTGACGCCCTCGAGCCCGACCAGGGCGATGTGGCGATCCGTGGAACCGTACACGGTGGCCCGGGAGGAGAGCGCATCGACGCTCGCGCTTCCCACCACATGGACCTCGGTGCCGTCCTCGCCGCGGCGCACCTCGCCCTCACGCTCGCGGAGCTGGCGGGCGAGCGCCGCGAAGTCGCCGACGTCGTCCCAGTCGAACTCCGCCGGGACCACCGCGACCCTCCCCTGCGCGGCGAGCGGCTCGGCGAGGGCGTGGTCGATCGCGATCGCGGTCATCGTGGGCCAGACGCGCTCGAGCACCGCCTCCTCCTCGGCGCCGCCGTGCGCGGCCGCGATCTCGCGCGCCCCGGCGGCGAGGGCGGGGATCTGGACGGCGAGCTCGTCGAGCAGCACCGAGGCGCGCACCACGAACATGCCGGCGTTCCAGCGCAGGCCCCCGGCGACGAAGGCCTCGGCCCGCTCGCGGTCGGGCTTCTCGACGAAGCGCACGACGGGCTCCGCGCCGACGGCGCGCAGGCGTGCGCCGAGCGCGGGGTCCGCTCCCCCGTCGCCCGCGGACTCGATGTAGCCGAAGCCGGTCGACGGCGAGGTGGGGGCGATGCCGAGGGTGACGAGGAGGCCGAGCTCGGCGGCGTCCCGCGCGGCGGTGACGGCGCGGGCGAAGGCGGCCTCGTCCTGGATGAGGTGGTCGGCGGCGAAGGAGCCGATCACGGCGTCCGGCGACTCGCGCTCCACGAGAGCGGCCGCGAGCGCGATCGCAGGCATGGAGTTGCGGGCCGAGGGCTCTGCGAGGACGCGCACGTCCCTGTCGAGCTGCTCGCGCACCGCTGCGGCGTGGGAGCGGCCGGTGACGACGATCGGGGGCCGGTCCGCGAGGGGCGCGAGGCGGTCGAGGGTGAGCTGGAGCAGGGAGCGGCCCTGCCCGGTAAGGTCCAGCAGGAACTTCGGGCGGGCGCGGCGTGAGAGCGGCCACAGTCTGGTGCCGGAGCCTCCTGCGGGCACCACGGGAACGAAGGGGGCTTCGGGCATGAACCCAGCGTATCCAGCCTCCGACGGGCCCCTGGGGACCGTCCGTCGACGCGGCCGGGGCGGGCGTGCCCGTCCCCTGCCTGGTGCTACGCTGAACCTGCCCCTGTCGGGGGCGATGATGATGTCGCCGTGTCGCGAAACGGCCGCCCGAGGGCGCCGAGCGCTGCAACGGCCGCGGGGACCTCGGTCCCCGGGGTCCCGCGCCGCGCGCCGCGGAGCACCGTCGAGCTCCCGGCGACATACCGACGCTTCTGGAGGAACTCCGTGGCTTCCGCCCAATCCGGGACGCTCTATCGCGGACGCGAGGGCATGTGGTCCTGGGTCGCCCACCGCATCTCAGGAATGGCGATCTTCCTGTTCCTGCTCGTGCACGTCCTGGACACCGCGCTCGTGCGCGTCTCGCCCGAGGCGTACAACGAGGTCATCGGCCACTACAAGACCGTCGTCTTCGGCCTCGGCGAGGTCGGCCTGGTCGGCGCCGTGCTCTTCCACGCGCTCAACGGCCTGCGCATCATCCTCGTGGACTTCTGGTCCAAGGGGACCGTGCACCAGCGCAAGCTCTTCTGGGGCGTCGTGATCGTGTGGGCCGTCCTGATGGCCGGCTTCCTCCCCCGCCACCTCATGCACATGTTCGGAGCGTGATCCCCATGTCGACCTCCACCACCTCGATCCCGGATCCCTCCACCCGCTACCGCCGCACAGGGCAGCGCGGCCTGAACGCCGAGATGCTCTCGTGGATGTTCATGCGCGGCTCCGGCGCGCTGCTGGTCATCCTCGTCTTCGGCCACCTCTTCGTGAACCTGTGGCTCGGCGACGGCGTCAAGGGCATCGACTTCGCCTTCGTCGGCGGCAAGTGGTCCTCCCCCTTCTGGCAGGTCTGGGACCTGCTGATGCTGTGGCTGGGCCTCATCCACGGCGGCAACGGCGTGCGCACGATCATCAACGACTACGCCCGCGGCGACCGCACCCGCATGGTCCTCAAGGCCCTGCTGTACTTCGCGGTCGTCGTCACGATCGTGCTGGGCACCCTGGTGATCTTCACCTTCGATCCCTGCCCCGTCGGCGCCGAGCCGAGCCTGCTGCCCTCCTTCTGCGAGGGCTGACGCCCCCGGGGCGGCCGGACCCCCGGCCGCCCCTCCTCTTCCTCACGCACTTCACGGTCTTCCCGGAACGGAGCTGTCACCCGACATGCAGACCCATAACTACGACGTGGTGATCGTCGGCGCCGGCGGCGCCGGGATGCGCGCGGCGCTGGAGTCCTCCAAGCGCGCCCGCACCGCGGTCGTCACCAAGCTCTATCCCACGCGCTCCCACACCGGCGCGGCGCAGGGCGGCATGTGCGCGGCCCTAGCCAACGTCGAGGAGGACAACTGGGAGTGGCACACCTACGACACCGTCAAGGGCGGCGACTACCTGGTGGACCAGGACGCCGCCGAGGTCATGGCCAAGGAGGCCATCGACGCGGTGCTCGACCTGGAGAAGATGGGCCTGCCGTTCAACCGCACCCCCGAGGGCCGCATCGACCAGCGCCGCTTCGGCGGGCACACCCGTGAGCACGGCGAGGCGCCCGTGCGCCGCGCCTGCTACGCCGCGGACCGCACCGGCCACATGATCCTCCAGACCCTCTACCAGAACTGCGTGAAGCAGCAGGTGGAGTTCTTCAACGAGTACTACGTGCTCGACGTGCTGATGACCGGAGACCCGCGCTCCGACGAGGGAGTACGCGCCTCCGGCGTGGTCACGTACGAGCTCGCCACCGGCGAGATCCACGTCTTCCGCGCGAAGTCGGTCGTGTTCGCCTCCGGCGGCTTCGGCAAGATCTTCAAGACCACCTCGAACGCCCACACCCTCACCGGCGACGGCCCCGCGATGGCGTTCCGCCGCGGCATCCCGCTGGAGGACATGGAGTTCTTCCAGTTCCACCCGACGGGCCTGGCGGGCCTCGGCATCCTGCTGTCGGAGGCGGCGCGCGGCGAGGGCGGCATCCTGCGCAACAGCGAGATGGAGCGCTTCATGGAGCGCTACGCCCCGACGCTGAAGGACCTCGCCCCTCGTGACGTGGTCGCCCGCGCCATGGCCAACGAGGTGCGCGAGGGCCGCGGCGCCGGCCCGAACAAGGACTACGTCTACCTCGACCTCACCCACCTCGAGCCCGCGCACATCGACGCGAAGCTCCCGGACATCACCGAGTTCGCGCGCACCTACCTGGGCGTGGAGCCGTACACCGAGCCGGTGCCGGTCTTCCCGACCGCGCACTACGGCATGGGCGGCATCCCCACGAACATCCGCGGCGAGGTCCTCGCCAACGCGACCGACGTGATCCCCGGCCTGTACGCCGCCGGCGAGACCGCGTGCGTCTCCGTGCACGGCGGCAACCGCCTGGGCACCAACTCGCTGCTGGACATCAACGTCTTCGGGCGCCGCGCCGGCATCGCCGCCGCGGAGCACGCAGCGGAGGTCGACCTGTCCGAGCTGCCCGAGGGCGTGGAGACCCCGACCGTCGAGCTGCTCGAGCGCCTGCGCGACCGGCCCGCGACCGAGGACCGCATCGCGAACATCCGCACCGATCTGCAGGAGCTGATGGACGCCAACGTCCAGGTGTTCCGCACCGAGGAGACCTGCCGCACGGCGCTGGCCGGCATCAAGGACCTCAAGAAGCGCTACGAGACGGTCGCGATCCAGGACAAGGGCCGCCGCTACAACCTGGACCTGATGGAGGCCGTGGAGCTCGGCTTCCTGCTCGACCTGGCCGAGATCGTGGCGCTCGGCGCGCTGAACCGCAAGGAGTCCCGCGGCGGCCACTTCCGCGAGGACTTCGAGAAGCGCGACGACGTCAACTACCTCGAGCACACCATGGCCTACCGCACCCTGCCGGGTGAGGAGGGCGTCGAGGGCACCCCGATCCGTCTGGGCACCAAGCCCGTCGTGATCACCCGCTACGAGCCGAAGGAGCGCACGTTCTGATGACTGCCGTCGCCGAGAAGCCCCAGGCCGAGCCCGATGCCGGCGCGGTCCCCTCGTTCGAGGTGACGCTGCGCATCGCACGCTTCACCCCCGAGGACGACAAGGGCGTCCACTGGGAGGACTTCACCGTCACGATGCACGGCACCGACCGTGTGCTCGACGCCCTGCACGAGATCAAGTGGCACGTGGACGGCTCGCTGACCTTCCGCCGCTCGTGCGCCCACGGCGTCTGCGGCTCGGACGCGATGCGGATCAACGGCCGCAACCGTCTGGCCTGCAAGACGCTCCTGAAGGACCTCGACATCTCGAAGCCGATCACGGTCGAGCCGATCAAGGGCCTGCCGGTGGAGAAGGACCTCATCGTGGACATGGAGCCGTTCTTCGACTCCTACAAGGAGGTCATGCCGTTCCTGGTCGCGGGCGGTCAGGAGCCCAGCCGCGAGCGGCTGCAGTCCGCGGAGCAGCGCGAGCGCTTCGACGACACCACCAAGTGCATCCTCTGCGCCGCGTGCACCTCGTCCTGCCCCGTGTTCTGGACCGACGGGCAGTACTTCGGCCCGGCCGCGATCGTGAACGCGCACCGCTTCATCTTCGACTCGCGCGACGACGCGGGCGAGCAGCGCCTGGAGATCCTGAACTCCAAGGAGGGCGTGTGGCGCTGCCGCACCACCTTCAACTGCACCGAGGCGTGCCCGCGCGGCATCCAGGTGACCAAGGCGATCGCCGAGGTGAAGCAGGCCGTGATCCGCGGCCGCGTCTGATCCCGCGCTCAGCACGACGACAGGGGCTCCTCCGCCGCGGCGGAGGAGCCCCTGTCGTCGTCGGGGCGGTCAGCCGCGGGCGGCGAGCACCTCGCGCAGGCGCGTCGCGAAGGCGGCGGGGTCGCCCGGATGGGACGGGTCGCCGACGGCGAAGCCGCCGTGGTCGCCCGGGAAGACGAGCGGCTCGGTGCCGAGCGCCTCGGCGAGGGCGCGCGTCGAGCGGGCGGTGATCGCCTCCCCCGTCTGCTCCCCCGCGGCGAGGACCAGACGGTCCCCCGCGGAGCGCAGCGCCTCGAGGTCCGGCTGATAGGAGGTCACGGGGGCGCTCGTCCCGGACAGCAGCGGGTCCTCCCGTGTGCCGTCGTCCTGACCGGGCAGGCCGAACCGGGCGGGATCGGGCAGGGGCTGGGCGAGGAACTCCTCGGTGAACTCGCCCTGCCACATGCTCATGGCGAGGAAGGCGGCGAGCCCCGCGCCCCAGCCGCGCTCCTGATAGGCGCGGCCGACGGCATCGTCCGCGCGCTCGGCGAGCTCCGCATCGGGCAGGACGCCCATGACGGGCGGCTCGTGGGCGACGACCTGGCTGACGTCCTCGGGATGCGCCGCGAGCAGGGCGAGCGCGGCGACGGCGCCGCCGCTGCTGGCGAACATCTGCACCGGTGCGCCGAGATCCGTGATGAGTGCGTGGACGTCCTCCGCCTGCAGGGACGGGTCGTTCAGGGCGCTGCCGTCGCTGCGGGTGCTCCGGCCGAGTCCGCGCGGGTCGTAGGCGATCGGCGACAGGTTCGGCCCGCGGCCCGCGGTGCCGCCCGCGCCTGCGCGCGGTCTCGAGCGCGGGGCGGCCCGGGTGCCGTCGGCCGGGAGAGGGAGGCCGCGCCGACGGCGCCCGGTGCGGGCTCAGGAGTAGGTGACCACCAGCGGTGCGTGGTCGGACCAGCGGGTGTCGTAGCTGGGGGCGCGGTCGACCTGCGCGGCGGTCGCCTTCTCGCCGAGCGCCGGGGTGGTCAGCTGGTAGTCGATGCGCCAGCCGGAGTCGTTGTCGAAGGCCTTGCCTCGCTGGGACCACCAGGTGTACGGGCCGGGCACGTCGCCGGCGAGGCGGCGCTGGACGTCCACCCAGTCGCCCTCGACCAGCAGGCGGTCGAGATAGGCGCGCTCCTCGGGCAGGAAGCCGGCGGACTTCAGGTTGCCCTTCCAGTTCTTGATGTCGTTGTTGGCGTGGGCGATGTTGAGGTCGCCGGTGAGGACCACGTGACGGCCGTCGGCGCGCAGCGCGTCCAGGCGCTCCATGGCCACGTCGAGGAAGGCGTACTTGTCGGTCATGGTCTGCGGCTTCTCGGTGTTGCCGGAGTGCATGTAGCAGGAGATGACGGTGAGGCCGGTGCCGTCGCCGAGCGGGTCCTCGAGGTCGGCCTCGAGCCAGCGGCCGGTGTGGGTGGGCTCGGTCAGGCCCGGCAGGCCGCGGCGGACGCCCTCGAGGTCGATGTTCTCCAGCGAGGTGCGGGCGGCGATCGCGACGCCGTTGCGGCCCTTGAGCTCGGAGGCCTCGCCGACGATGGTCCAGTCCTCCCCCACCAGATCGGCGAGCAGCTCCTCCGGCGCCCGCACCTCCTGCAGGGTGAGGACGTCGGCCGCGGTGGTCGCGAGCCAGTCGGCCATGCCCTTGCGGGCCGCGGCGCGCAGGCCGTTGACGTTGACTGTGGCGAGGGTGAAAGTCATGCCCATCAGTATGTCAGCGGGGCCGGACGGCCGCGACGCGGGGACGGCCGACGGGCGCGGCCTCCCCGCAGAGGGGCGCCTCGCACGACGCGGCGCGCGCACGGCCGACGGACGCGGGACGGCGGGACGGGCGGCTCTGCCCGCCCCGCCGGGGTCTCAGGCCTCGATGTCGGCGGCGTGCTCGGCCGCCTCGACGACGTTGTTGACCAGCAGCGCGCGGGTCATGGGGCCGACGCCGCCGGGGTTGGGACTGATCCACGAGGCGACCTCGGCGACGGCCGGGTCCACGTCGCCCACGAGCTTCGCCTTCCCGCCCTCGGGGTCCTCCTGGCGGGAGACGCCGACGTCGAGCACGATCGCGCCGGGCTTGACGTCCTCGGGCCGGACCAGGTGGGCGACGCCCGCGGCGGCGACGATCACGTCGGCGCGGCGCAGGTGCGCGGGGAGGTCCGTCGTGCCGGTGTGGGTGAGGGTGACGGTCGCGTTGATGGCGCGGCGGGTCATCAGCGCGCCGATCGAGCGGCCGACGGTGACGCCGCGGCCGATCACGACCACGTCCTTGCCCTTGAGGTCGAGGTCGTGTCGCATGAGCAGCTCGATCACGGCCCGGGGCGTGCAGGGCAGCGGGGTGCGGATCGGCGAGTAGGCGTTCAGGACCAGGCGGCCGAGGTTCGTGGGGTGGAGGCCGTCGGCGTCCTTGGCCGGGTCGATCCGCTCGAGGATCGCGTCGGTGTCGATGTGCTTCGGCAGCGGCAGCTGGACGATGTAGCCGGTGCAGGCGGGGTCGGCGTTGAGCTCGTCGACGACCGCCTCGACCTCCTCCTGGGTGGCGTCGGCCGGGAGGTGCTTCTGGATCGAGTTCAGGCCGATCTGCTCGCTGTCGCGGTGCTTGCCGCGCACATAGGCGGCGCTGCCCGGATCATCGCCGACCAGCACGGTCGCGAGACCCGGACGCGGGTGACCGGCGTCGACCAGACGGGTCACGCGCTCGGCGAGCTCCTGCTTGATCGCCTTCGCGGTGGCCTTGCCGTCGAGGATCTGGGCGGTCATGGCGCTCTCCTTCGATGAGGGGTCTCGGTGAGGTGGTCGGTGGGGTGGGTCCGGGAGGTCCGCCCGAGGGGCCGGTGGCCCGGTCGAGGGCGGTCCCGCCCCGGGCACCGGCGGGCTGATGCGGGACGGGCGGGGTCCGGGCTCCGCGGCCTCCGGACCCCGCCCGCGGGGATCAGGACTGCTGCAGCTCGGGGTAGAGCGGCTTGGACTCGGCGAGCTTCGCGGTGCGGGCCCTGAGCGACTCGACGTCGGCCCCGCCGGTCAGCGCCAGCGCGATCACGTCGGCGACCTCGGTGAACTCCGCCGCGCCGAAGCCGCGGGTGGCGAGCGCCGGGGTGCCGATGCGCAGGCCCGAGGTGACCCGCGGCGGGCGCGGGTCGTTGGGGACCGCGTTGCGGTTCACGGTGATGCCGGCCGCGTGCAGGCGGTCCTCCGCCTGCTGGCCGTCCAGCTCGGAGTCGACGAGGTCCACGAGCACCAGGTGCACGTCGGTGCCGCCGGAGATGACCTTGACGCCTGCCGCCTTGGCGTCCTCCTGCTGGAGGCGGTCGGCGAGGATCTGCGCGCCCTCGAGGGTGCGGGCCTGGCGGTCCTTGAAGTCCTCCGAGGCGGCGATCTTCAGTGCCACGGCCTTCGCGGCGACGACGTGCATGAGCGGGCCGCCCTGCTGGCCGGGGAACACGGCCGAGTCGATCTTCTTCGCCCACTTCTCCTTGCACAGGATCATGCCGGATCGAGGGCCGCCGATGGTCTTGTGGATGGTGGTGGAGACGACATCCGCGTAGGGCACGGGGCTGGGGTGCAGGCCCGCCGCGACGAGGCCCGCGAAGTGCGCCATGTCGACCCACAGCGCGGCGCCGACCTCGTCGGCGATCTCGCGGAAGCGGGGGAAGTCGAGCTGGCGGGTGTAGGCGGACCAGCCGGCGACGATGACCTTGGGCTGCTCGGCGATCGCGAGCTCGCGCACCTTGTCCATGTCGATCAGGCCCGTGCCCGGCTCGGTCTCGTACGCGACGATGTCGTAGAGACGGCCGGAGAAGTTGATCTTCATGCCGTGGGTGAGGTGGCCGCCGTGGGCGAGCGAGAGGCCCATGAGCTTGTCGCCCGGGCGGGCGAGGGCGTGCATCACCGCGGCGTTCGCCGTCGCGCCCGAGTGGGGCTGGACGTTCGCGTGCTCGGCCCCGAACAGGGCCTTCGCGCGGTCGATCGCGATCTGCTCCGCGACGTCGACCTCCTCGCAGCCTCCGTAGTAGCGCTTGCCGGGGTAGCCCTCGGCGTACTTGTTGGTCAGGACCGAGCCCTGCACCTGCAGGACCGAGCGGGGGACGAAGTTCTCCGACGCGATCATCTCGAGCGTGCCCTGCTGTCGGGCCAGCTCGCGGTCGAGCACCTGGGCGATCTCGGGATCGATGTCGGCGACGGACTTGTCGAGGACGTTCACGTGGCCTCCTGGGGCGGTGTGAGGGGGCGGCGAGCAGCCGTCCCGCCATTCTAGGCCGGGGACGACTGTGGAGGGCGTCGCATCCAGCGATCAGCACGCGCCCGTCACGTGACGGGCGCCGGGACATGTCCTCCCAGGTCAGAGGGCGAGACCGAGGCGCACCGGTTCCGGCTCGAGACGGATCCCGTAGCGGCCCTCGACCCGCTGCTGGACGTCGTGGGCGAGGGCGACGAGGTCCTCGCTGGAGGCGCCGCCGCGGTTGGTCAGCGCGAGGGAATGCTTGGTGGAGACGGAGGCCCGCTCCCCCACCGCGTGGCCGCGCTCGATCCCGGAGTGGCTGATGAGCCAGGCGGCGCTGGTCTTGACCCTGCCCTCGCCGGCGTCGTAGCGCGGCGCCTGCTCGGGCAGGGCCGCGGCGTCCTCCGCGGAGAGGATCGGGTTGGTGAAGAAGGAGCCGGCGCTCCAGGTGTCGTGATCGGCGGCGTCCAGGACCATGCCCTTGCTGCTGCGCACGCGCAGCACCGCCTCGCGCACCTGGCGCATCGGCACCCGGTCCCCCACCTCGACGCCGAGCTCCGCGGCGAGCTGCGCGTAGCGGATCGGGGCGGAGAGGGAGCCGAGCGTGTGCTGGAAGGTCACCGACAGCACCACGTAGCGGCCGGTCGCCGAGGGGACGGGTCCGCTGTACCGGGTGCGCTTGAAGACGCTGTCACGATAGGCGAAGTCGCAGTCGGCGGCGAAGAAGGTGCGCACCGCCCCCTTCTCGCGGTCCCAGGTGCGCACGCGGGAGATCGTCGAGGCGACCTCCTGGCCGTAGGCGCCGACGTTCTGGATCGGGGTCGCGCCGACGGTGCCGGGGATGCCGGAGAGCGCCTCGATGCCGACCATCTCGCGGGCGATCGCGTAGCGCACGGCCCGGTCCCAGTTCACGCCCGCGAAGTACTCGACGATCGCCCCGCCGCAGGTGGGGTCCAGCGGGGTGAGCTCGCCCGGGTCCACGGGGATCCCGTCGGGCTCGCCGGAGGCACCGACTTCGCAGGTCGCATCCAGCAGCGGCGGGTCCTCGGGATCGCGCAGCAGCACCACGGTGCCCTCGAAGGGCTCGTCGGAGGCGACGAGGTTCGAGCCGCCGCCGAGGACGAGCAGCGGCTCCCCCGCCTCGTCCGCGGCGGAGACCGCGGCGATCACCTCGTCGGCCGTGCGGGCCTCGACGAGGTTCCGGATCTCCCCGCCGATGCGGAGGGTGGTCAGGTCGGCGAGCCTCATGCCGCTCCTGCCGTGTCAGCCCCGGCCTCGGCGTCCTGCGTGCGGCGGGGCAGCGCGAGGGTCGCGCGGGCCCGCCCCAGCACTTTCTCCCCGTCGACGACGGCGGCGAGGTCGACGCGTGCGGTGCCCGCGGACTCGTCGATCGCGCCGACGGTCGCGACGACCTCGAGCGCGACCTCACTGGTGGCGGGCACGGGCACCATGCCGGTGAAGCGGGTGGAGTAGGCGGTGACCAGGGTCGGGTCGCCGACGGCCTCGAGCAGGCCGGTGATGGCCGTGCCCATGGTGAGCATGCCGTGGGCGATGACGCCGGGCAGCCCGGCCTGCTCGGCGACGGCGTCGTTGTAGTGGATCGGGTTGAAGTCGCCGGAGGCGCCGGCGTAGCGGACCAGCGCGTCGCGGTCGAGGGTGTGGACGGTGCGGGAGAGCTCGTCGCCGACGGACAGGGCGGCGAGGTCGAGCGGGCGGGCGGCGGGGGTGGTGCTGGTGGTCATCGGTGCTCCTGGTGTGGCGTCAGCGGCGGGGCCGCGAGGGGCGAGGGCGTCGGGGCGCCGCGGGGGGAGGCGGCGGGCTCAGTCCCCGCGCACGACGAGCATGCTGCGCACGGCGGCGACCTCGGCCCCGTCCTCGTCGGCGAGGTCGACGCGGGTGGTGACCATGGCGTGCCCTCCGGCGGCGCGGACCGACTCGACGGTGAGGGTCGGCACGAGGCGGTCGCCGGCGACGACGGGACGGTGCAGGGTGAAGGACTCCTCGCCGTGGACCACGCGGGAGAAGTCGATGCCGGCGGCGGGGTCCTCGACGTACTGCGCCTCGGTGGCCTGGGCGAGGGAGACGAGGAACGTGGGCGGCGCCACGACGTCGGCGTGCCCGGCGGCGCGGGCGGCCTCGGGATCGGTGTGCAGCGGCGAGGGGGCGCCGGTGGCGCGGGCGAACTCGACGATCTTCGCGGCCGAGACGGTGTGCACGGGGCCCGCCGGGTAGGTGCGGCCGGCGAAGGCGGGATCGGGGCTGGTGGTCACGGTGTCTCCCGAGGTCGGGTCGGCGCGGGGGCCGACGGATGCGGTCCCCCCGATCATCTCACCGCCCCAGCTCCCCTGCGGTGCGGCCCGCGCGAGGCACGGGGGCCGGACATGACGAAGGCCACCCGGCGCTGCCGGGTGGCCTTCGTGGATGCTGCGGCGGGACCGCTCAGCGGGTCTCGCGGTGCGCCGTCTGCTTGCCGCAGGTCGGGCAGAACTTCGAGAGCTCCAGCCGATCCGGGGTGTTGCGACGGTTCTTCTTGGTGATGTAGTTGCGCGCCTTGCAGTCGACACACGCCATGGTGATCTTGGGACGCACGTCAGAGCTCTTGCTCGCCACGGTTCGCCTCTTTCGTCCGGGTGACGCACCCGGCGGTGCGCCTCGTGGGTCCCCGTGCTCGGGGGATGTGGAATCTGCACTCCGGTGGGGACCGGTGTGGTACCGAGGGCGGGGATCGAACCCGCGACCTCACGATTATGAGTCGTGCGCTCTAACCGTCTGAGCTACCCCGGCGTGACCGATGAAACGGCCCGATCTCGAATGAGACCGGGCCGCCGCATCCATCAGAGCCCTGAAAGGGAATCGAACCCTTGACCTTCTCCTTACCATGGAGACGCTCTGCCGACTGAGCTATCAGGGCAACCCGGTGAACCCTACCCGCCTCATTGCCCGGAGGCAATTCGAGGGGCGGTCCCCGTGCTTCGGATCACAGGGATCCTCCGCGTGGCAGATGAGGGATTCGAACCCCCGTAGGCAATGCCAGCTGATTTACAGTCAGCTCCCTTTGGCCGCTCGGGTAATCTGCCGCGACCCTCTCCCGCCACCCGCCGGACTCTCGTCCCGCGGCCGCCGGAAGCGGACTCGAAACAGCATAGCGGGGACCCGGCCGCGGCGCGAACCCAGAAGGGGTCCTCGGAGCATGAGAGGCGTCACAGCGGTCCCGCCGCTGGTCGCAGCCCCTCTGCGGCGGTCCCTCGAAGACCGGGGAGCGCTCCCGGACCCGGCATGGGACGATCACTGGACAGACCCGCCCGTTCGACGTGGTGGCGGCCCGCGCGGGCCGCCCGGAGGAGGACCCGATGGCCGATTCATCGTTCGACATCGTCAGCAAGCTCGACCGCCAGGAGGTCGACAACGCCGTGAACCAGGCCGTGAAGGAGGTCGGCCAGCGCTACGACTTCCGGAACACCGGCGCCTCGATCACCCTCGGCGGCGACGAGATCGTCATGACCGCCAACGCCGAGGAGCGCGTGCTCGCGGTGCTGGACGTGCTGCAGTCCAAGCTGATCCGCCGCGGGATCTCGCTCAAGGCTCTCGACGTGAGCGAGCCCAAGCAGTCCGGCAAGGAGGTGCGCCTGGCGGCCTCGCTCAAGGAGGGCATCTCCACCGAGGACGCGAAGAAGATCGCCAAGATCATCCGGGACGAGGGCCCCAAGAGCATCAAGGCACGGATCGAGGGCGACGAGCTGCGCGTCTCCTCCAAGAGCCGCGACGACCTGCAGTCCGTGATCTCGCTGCTGAAGGGCAAGGACCTCGAGGTCGCCCTCCAGTTCGTGAACTACCGCTGAGGTCGACTGCCGCTGACGTCCGGCCCGTCGACAGCCGCCTCATCGCACCCCCGCTCCCGCGCCGTCGGGACGGGGGTGCGGCGCGTCCAGGCACTGGCGGTCCCTCCCCTCCCCCGCGCCGCGCTGGAGATGTTCGGATCTCCGCGCGCGGATGCTGCGCGGCGCTGATCCGTCGAGGGAAGGGAGCGATGACCAGCGGCACGATCCTGGTGATCGGGGCGACCGGAGGGGTCGGTCGCCCCGTGGTGAGGTGCGCGGTCGAGGCAGGACTGCACCCGCGGGCCCTCGTGCGCAGCACGGAGCGGGCCGTCCGGCTGCTTCCGCGGAGACGGAGCTCGTCGCCGGCGAGGCGACGATGCCCGTGGACATGGCGCGCGCGCCCGGGCTGGTTCGACGACGAGGCGCAGGACGAGCACCAGCTGGTCGCCCGCCAGGGCGATGGTCGGCACGGCGGCTCCCCGGCCGACGGGGCGATCTCCCGCGAGCAGCTCGCCCGGGTGCTGCTCGCGGCGCACACCACGGCCGACGCGACCGGGCTGACCCTCGAGGTGGTCGCCGAGCGCGGCCCGGAGCAGTCGCAGCTGGACTCGCTCTTCGCAGGGCTCCGCGCCGACGTCACCGGGGAGGTGGACGGAGCCCTCGACCCGGACACGCTGCCGCTCGGCGCCGAGCCGGACCGGATGCTCGAGGAGCTGCGTCGCATCGCGGCCGCGACGGAAGCGCACGGGATCGGCGCGGCCACGGCCTGAGTCGCGGTCCCGGAGACGGCGGCGCGACCGCGGGGCAGCGAGCACCAAGGACCGAGGACCGAGGAGCAGGGTCCGGATCGGCGCGGGGTCCCGGGCATCACGAAGGCCCCGCCCCCACCCCGACGGGGGGACGGGGCCTGCGCGACGAAGACCCGGTCAGCTCACTGCTGGTTCGAGGTGGTGTCCTGCTCCTCGGCGTGGTTCGCCAGCTCATCGCCCTTGGCCGTGAACGCCTCGACCAGGCTGTTCACCGGACCGTTCACGAACGAGTTCCACGCCTCGACATACGCGTCGTAGTCCGGACCGACCCACTCCACCGACGTCACCAGACGCGTCACCTCGTCGACCTTCTCGACGACCTGCTCGCCCGCCTTGAGGACCTCCTGAGCGACCTCGCGCCCCTCCTCCGGATTCATACCCTTGAAAGCCATCACAAACCCCTTTCGCCCCGATCCCGGAGCAGATCACTGCAGAAGAAAGAAAAACCTAGAAGCCGAGAGAACCCAGCAGATCAGGAAGAAGCCTCACGCTGCTGCTGAGCGTTCTTCCTCGCACGATCAGCGAACTCGCCCAGCTGCGCCACGACATCCTGGACCAGACCGCCCAGAGTCCCCTCGAACTCCGACACGTACTTGTCACGGTCCTCACCGGTCCAGTCGAAATCCGTCACACGACCCTGCACCGTCGTGTAGATGGTGTTGACATCCTCGCCGGACGTCTCCGCCGTGGTGCCCATCTGCTCCACAGCCTCAGGGTTCATACCCTTCTTCATGGTGTCCTCCACATCGTCGAAAGAATCAGATCCCCACCCACCGAACCGGACCTCCGCGACCCAAGGCCACGTCCTCGATCCCTGTCCCCCAGGTGATGACACCACCCTAGAACCACCCACCACACCTTGGCGATGGGGACAACTCCCCATCCCCCTCCCCATCCGCCTGGGTATGCATCCTTGCAGGTCAGCGTCGAACTGCGGTCGGATCGGGCTGTGGACAGCCCCGGCAGCTCCCCTGGTGCGCCGCTGGATCGCCTCGTACGGGACGCCGGGAGCCGGCCCCGTCGACCCCGCCGTCACCGGCGCCCGGGGCGCGGTCGCCGCACGATCCCATGCGCTGGGCACCGGGGCCCGATCGGTGCTCGACCCCACGCGCTGGGCACCGGGGCGCGATCGGCGCACGGCCCCATGCCCTGGGCGCCGGGTCCCGACCGTCTCGCTCCCGGCATCACGAAGGCCCCGCCCCCACCACGACGGGGGGACGGGGCCTGCGCGACGAAGACCCGGTCAGCTCACTGCTGGTTCGAGGAGGTGTCCTGCTCCTCGGCGTGGTTCGCCAGCTCATCGCCCTTGGCCGTGAACGCCTCGACCAGGCTGTTCACCGGACCGTTCACGAACGAGTTCCACGCCTCGACATACGCGTCGTAGTCCGGACCGACCCACTCCACCGACGTCACCAGACGCGTCACCTCGTCGACCTTCTCGACGACCTGCTCGCCCGCCTTGAGGACCTCCTGAGCGACCTCGCGCCCCTCCCCCGGATTCATACCCTTGAAAGCCATCACGAACCCCTTTTGTCACGGTCCTCACCGGTCCAGTCGAAAGATCCTCGCCCCGGACGGCCGGAGGGCGCCGGCAACATCGGCCGGCGCCCTCCGGGGACGATGCGGTGTCTGGGTCAGTCCAGGACCAGCTGCAGGGAGTCCTGGATGGCGCGGACGGTCTCGATCTCCTCGTCGGCGCTCTCCGCTCCGCAGCTGCCCACGATCTCGAGCACATCGGCGGCCACGCCCCCGCGATCGATCACGGCGTAGCGCGCGGCCTGCACCACGGTCGGGCGGCCCGGCTGGGTGTAGCCGTACTCGCTCGCGATCCAGGTGGTGCCCTCGATCTCGATCTCCCCGGTGCCGAGCTCCTCGAGCTCGGGCAGGGAGGCCTTGCGCTGCTCGAGGCCGGCGCGCGCCGCCTCGAGGGTGAACTCCGGTCCGAAGCGCTGCACGGTCACGACCACGTTCGCGCGGAAGCGCCCGTCGACGCGGGGCTGGGCGACGGCGAGCTGCACTCCCGGGACCGTGAGCGGCTCCCAGTCCTCCGGCACCTCGACCCGTACCCGAGGGGGCGCAGGGAAGTCGGCGCTCGGATACTCGATGCTCTTCACGGTGCTGTGCTCCATTCGTCCCCCTGGCACGGTCGGCGCCAAAGATACCAGGCAGGCGAGAGGCCCGAGCGGTGCTCCGCCCGGGCCTCTCCCCACCCCTGTCGCCGTCCGTGACGGCGCGGTCCTGCACCGCCTCAGCTGGAGGTGGCCTCCTGCTCGGCGGCGTTGCGGTCGGCGGTGTCGCCGAGCTCGTTGACCGCGTTCATGATCTGCTGCAGCGCGGGGACCATCTCCCCGGACCACTGGCCGCGGAAGCGATCCGCGTCGGGGCCGGTCCAGTCCACGTCCTCCAGGCCCCGGGTGAGCTCCTGCTCGATCCGTGTGATCTCCTCGGCCGCATCGCGCAGCTGGCCGGACATCTGCTTGACCTCGTCGACGTTCATACCCTTCGTGGCGTTCATTATGCGGGTTCCCCTTCCTGTTCACCGGCTCCTGCGCCCCCTGCGGTGCACCGGGCCTCCTGCGTGCTCGACAGCCCTCACTGTAGGGCGATCCGCCGGAGGCGACCATGGGGAGGAGTCCCCATGGGGACGGAGCACCCGTCCGGACGCGTCGCGGGGGTCTCCGGGGCGGGCTCGACGCCCCTCCCCGTCGGCCCCCGAGATCGGCCCTCAGCCCGACGTGATCTGCGCGACCTGCAGCTTCATCGCCCGACCGCTGTAGACGAGGAAGCCGCGGCCGGCCGGGAAGTCGGCCCGACGGATCCTCCCCAGTCCGGTGCCGAGCAGCGAGTCGCCGTCCATGTCGCTGGGCTGGAGCAGCAGCCCGCGCCGTCCGGCCTTGAACGGCTGGGCGAGGACGTAGGCCTGGGACCACGAGGCGGATTCGTTCTCGCCCACCACGAACTGGCCCTCGCGGGTGCTGGCGCGGATGAGCTTGTCGAGGTCGTTCTCCACGCCGGTGCCGGTGAAGTCGGCGACCCCGTCGATGAACAGGGCCAGGCACCCCTCCCCCACCGAGCCGGACTCGATCGTCTGGCGGAGCTGGCCGGCGAGCTCGCGCACGGTGTCCGGATCGGAGGCCTCCACGTCCCAGACGGGCAGCCCGGTCAGCGGGGTGCGGCGCGAGGAGAAGCGGACCAGGCGCATGGGGTTCTCCATCGCCTTGAGGCCAGTGGCGATGGTGAGCATCGCGGTGGTGCGACCCGATCCCATGGGGCCGGTGACCATGAAGGCGCCGCGCGGCTCGTAGGTGATCTCGGCGAGGGTCTCGTCGGCCAGGCCGAGGACGGGCCGGCCGCCGACGACGGGGCGGAGCGTCGAGAGCTCGACCCGCTCGGGCAGGCGCTCGATGGTGGGCGCCTCGGGCACGCCGGCGCGCCGCATCGCCTGGGCGAGCTTGGCGACCTCGCGGGACTGGATCGCGACGTTCGAGTCGCCGCCGTGCACCGCGATCTGCACCTCGTGGCCGTCGAGGATGGAGCGTCCCGGGGGTGAGGTGCCGTCCAGGACGTCCTTGGGCTCGCCGAAGGCCGAGTAGTCGTCGGCACTGGCCATGCGGTGGACGAGGCGGCGCTGGATCGAGGAGCCGAGCGAGGTGGGGATCGCGTTGGGACGGTCGCCGGTGACGATGACGTGCACGCCCACCTGGCGGCCGTCGGTCGCGATCTGCACGAAGGTGGTGAACCACTTCGAGAGGTTCGAGTAGTCGTAGGCCTCGCGGAAGGCGGCCATGCCGTCGACCAGCAGCAGCACGCGGGGCGTGTCGGACTTCCCGGTCAGGTCCCGGTACTCGGCCACGGACCCGGCGCGATGCTTCGCGAACTCGCGGGCGCGGTCGTCGATCAGCTCCCGCAGGGTGCGCAGCAGGCGGATCACGCGCTCCTCGTCGTCGCCCGCGATGATCGAGCCGACGTGCGGGAGGTCCTCGAGCATGGTCAGGCCCGAGGCGCCGAAGTCGAGCCCGTACACGTGGACGGGGCCGCCGCGCACCGTCGAGGCGGCGGAGATCGCGATGGTGCGCAGCGTGGTCGACTTGCCGGAGCCGCCGGTGCCGTAGATCGCCATGTTGCCGTCGCGATCGGGATAGTAGGAGACGGTCGGCTGGGACTGCTCCTCGGGCACGTCCATCACCCCCAGCAGCAGCTCCTCGTCGGTGCGACGCGTGGGCAGGCGCGAGAGGTCGTAGGCGTCGGCCAGCTCGGACAGCCACGGCTTGCGGGGCGCGGGCACGCCGGCGCGCTCGGCGGCGGCCTTCACCGTCGCGACGACGCGGGAGATGTCGTTGGGGCCGGGGTCCTTGACCTCCTTGGTCGGCGGGGAGGGGATGTCCCACTGCTCGCCGGTGCCGAAGTCCTTCTCGACGATGTCGATGCGTGCTCTCTCGGGCTCGTGGGTGGTCCACCCTCCCGCGTAGCCGGTCTGGAAGGTCGCGATGCGGCCGGGGCCGGTCTTCGCCGCGGCGCGGCCGGGGATGCCGGGGTCGAAGTGGGCGGCCATCTTGTCGCCGAGGATGTCCTTGGAGTCGGCCTCGTCGGCCATGCGCAGCGCGATGCGGAGGTTCGTGTTGGCGCGCAGGTTGTCCTTGATGACGCCGGCGGGCCGCTGCGTCGCGAGGATCAGGTGCAGGCCAAGGGAGCGGCCTCGTGCGGCGACGTCCACGACGCCGTCGACGAACTCGGGGATCTCCTTCGCCAGCGCCGCGAACTCGTCGACGATGATGATCAGGCTGGGCGGGGCCTCGGGGTCGCCGGTCCGCTCGAGGGAGACGAGGTCCTTGGCCTTCTTCCGGTTCAGCAGGTGCTCGCGATGGTGCAGCTCCGCCCGCAGCGAGGTGAGCGCGCGTCGCACCAGGTGCTGGGAGAGGTCGGTGACCAGGCCCACGGTGTGCGGCAGGTCGACGGCGTCGGCGAAGGCGGCGCCGCCCTTGTAGTCCACGAACAGGAAGGTGACCCGGTCGGGGCTGTGCGCGGTGGCCATGCCCATCACCCAGGCCTGCAGGAACTCGGACTTGCCGGCGCCGGTGGTGCCGCCGACGAGGGCGTGGGGGCCGTTGGTGCGCAGGTCGAGGTGGAAGGCGTCCTGGCCGTTGTGTCCGATGAGCCCGCGGAGGTTCCCGTCGTGCTTGCGGCGCTGGGGCTCGGAGCCGTCGCGCGGGGTGAGGGAGCTGTTCTCCTTCCACCGCTCGATGATGTGGTCGGGGTCCTCGGCCATCGCCATGCCGCCGAGCTTGAGATAGGAGATCGCACGGGGGAGGTCGGAGTCGTCGTCGACGGGGACGCCCGCGTCGACGACGGGCGCGAGGTGGCGGGCCACGCCGGCCGCGACGTCGACGGAGACGGTCTCGACGGTGACGGGGTAGTACCGCTCCCCCACCCGCACGTGCCCGGCGCTCGCGCCCTCGATCGACTCGTCCACGGAGACGTAGGTGCGGCAGGCCGCGGGCAGCGCGGCGATGTTCGCGGCGCACCAGATCACGTGCACGCCGACGTCGGGGCCGCGCTCGGCGATGCGCACCAGGCGCGCCCGGTCCACGGGGGCGTCGTCCTCGATGATCACCACCAGGCTCGGGGTGATCGGCTCCGGCGGGACCTGCGGCTCCTCGGTGACGTCGACGGTCATCGGGGTGCGCAGGGCGGGCGGCGCATCGCCGGCGCGCTGCTCGATCAGCTCCTCGATCCGCGAGAGGAGGGAGGTGCCGCGTCCGGGGGTGTCGGCGAGGTGGTCGCCGGGCAGCGGGGAGTGCGGGCTGGAGGTGTGCGGCAGCCACTTCAGCCACTGCCACATGTCGCGGCTGGAGCGGGAGGTGATCGCGGCCAGCGCGATCTCCGCCGGGGAGTGGAGGGCCAAGAGCTGGGTGACGATGCCGCGGGCGACCCCGTCGGCCTCCTCGCCTCCGCCGGCGACGCCGAGGTTGCCCGCGTACCTCAGCTCCGCGACCACCGGCACGCCGGCGATCATCCTGTACTCCTCGTGCATGTCGTCGAGCATGTCGTAGTACTTCGGGATGGCATCGTTCTCGCCGGGCATGTCGATGCCCACCCGGGACTCCGCGATGCCCAGTCCCAGGCGCACGGTGCCGAAGGCGTTGTGCTCGGGGCGATGCGTCCACAGCAGGCGCCCGAGGCGGAAGGCGGCGTCGACGGTGTCCGCGGCCGAGGGCGCCTCGACCAGGCGCACCGCCCGCTCGAGGTCCTGGGCTGCGGTGACGCGGCGCTTGAGGGAGGCGAGTCCCTCCTCGAAGTTCGCGATCTGCCGCTCGAGCATCTTCTTCTGCTGGAACTTGCGGTTGAGATACCCGGCCGTCGCCATCATCGGCATCATGAACACGAACATGAGCGAGAAGGGGCTGCGGGTCAGCGAGAACATGAAGGCGCCCATGAGGAGCGGGGCGAACATCATGAAGATCGGGAAGAACTGGGGGTTCGGCTCCTTCGGCGGCGTCGGCGCTTTCAGCGGCCGGTAGGGGAAGCGCGGCACCACGCGCGGGGACCGGTTGAACTCGACCACCGGGGAGCTGGGAGCGGTGCCGCCGAGGCGGTGCAGGAGGATCACCGAGAAGGTGGTCCCGCCGATCAGCACCGTGTCCGAGGGGCCGATCACGGCGCGCTGGACCCGCTCGCCGCCGATCACCACGCCGTTGGAGGAGTGCAGGTCGACGATCTCGATGGTGTCGCCCACGTTGATGCGGGCGTGGCGCTTGGAGAGCATCGGGTCGGCGATGCGGATGTCGAGATCGCCCTCGCGCCCGATCACGCTGGACCCCGAGGGCAGCGGGTACTCGCGTCCCGACTCGGGGCCGGAGAGGACGCGCATCAGCGCGACTGCGGCGCCGCGGGACTCGGAGCGGGTGGCGTACTCGCTCGAGGAGCGGGCGATGGAGACGATGCTGCCGGAGCGCAGACCGGCCTGGATCAGGTCGATCGAGCGGTCCAGGGAGCGCACGCCGTTCGCGCCGGGTCCGGCACCGGGGTCCTGGACCTGGAGGGTCAGCCCGTCGGGCGGCTCGACCTCGCTGCGCAGCGGGTCGGCGAGGTACAGGGCGTTCGCGACGTCGGCGACGGTCGCGGTCGCGTCCGCGGTCACCTCCAGATCGGTCAGCCGGTCCTCGGGCCTGCGCAGCGTGAGCTTGATGCGCATCTGGTCTCCTCCCCCTGGCGGGCCCCTCGCCCGCCGTCCTGATCCCCGCCTCGGGGATCGGCTCCGTCCGTCCAGCTCGATCCCCGGCGGGGCGGCCTAGTCGTCGTCCTCGTCCTGGGACTGGTCCAGCAGCGGCAGGTCCTCGCTCGTCACCAGCCGTGAGAAGACGGCGTGCTCGACGAGGCGGGCCCGTCGGTTGGAGGCGAGCTTGCCGGGCCCGCCGCGCAGCCCTCGCACCCCGAGCCGGTCGAGCTTGTCGCAGACGTTGTCGAGCTTGCGGTTGAACTTCGTCAGCTGCCAGCCCAGGCGCTCGGAGGCCTGCGCCGAGGTGGGCACCGAGCTCATGCCGGAGCCCTCGCGGGTGAGCATCGGCTCGGCGAGCGCGAGGATCAGCAGCTTCTGGCTCGGGGTCAGCTGGACGGAGCCGACGGTGGTCTCCCCCGCCGGGTCGTCGGGGCCGGCGATCCGCGCGAACTCCGGGGACTCCGCGTGCACGGACAGGTCGTAGGTGGTGGGGCCGGCGGTGAAGACCACCTTGGTCACGTCGAAGACGAGCGGGATGCGCGCGCCGGGCGCGAGCCAGGCCTGCATCGAGCCGGTGCCGTCGGTGATCGTCGCCGAGAGCCGCGCCCCGATGTTCACCAGCCACCACATCGACTCGACCTGCACGATCGTGAGGAAGCGTCGGTGGAGGAAGGGGTTGTCCTCGTCGATCGTGAGGTCCGCCTCGCGACCGATTGTGAGCTCCTCCCCGTCCTCGACGCGGTACCACTCGCCGCAGAACTCGACCGAGATCGTCGATGCCATGGTCACTTCTCTCCTGTGTGTCGGGTCCGGTGGGCGCGCGCCGCGGCTGCGCGCGTCTCGCCGTGCGAGACGCTGTCCCCATCGGCGGTCGTCGGGGTCATGGAGATCGGGGCCATGATGGTCGAGGTATCACCCATTGAGGCACTTCTTCGCCGGCTCGCTGGACTGCCCGTTGGGGTTGACGGTCCTGACGGTCAGGCACCGCTCGGCCAGCTGGGGCGGGATCTCGATCACGACCGAGTTGCGGCCGTGGACCTCGTGCTGCACGGCGTAGCGGTCGTAGTTCGCGGGCAGGTCCTGCCACTGCACGATGAAGTGGTCCTCCTGGGAGAAGTTCTCGGGCAGCTCCCACGCGACCTTCACCCGTCCGGTCCGCCCGCCCTCCTGCTCGGGGGCGATGACCTGCAGCTCGAGGCTGCGGGGAGCGCCCGGGGCCTCCTCCGGGTCGACAGGGGCGTTGACGCGGGTGGAGGGGGCCTCCTCGGGCTCCTCCGCGAAGAAGTGCCGCACGCCGAGGGTCGCCCCGACCCCGAGCAGGAGCACGAGCACCGCGGCGAGGGTGACGAACGGCCAGGCGGGGGTGCGGGGCCTCTCGGGCTCCGGCTCCCGGTGCTCGGAGGCCAGCGGCGCACGGCCGACGGATCCGGCGGGCGCCCCGGCGGGGCGCAGCATCGTGGACTCCGAGGCGTCGGCGGCCGACGGGGCCGAGGCGCCCGACCAGCTCGCGGGACCCGCCGGGGCGGGGGCGGCTCCGAGCGCCGGGGCGACCCCGGCATAGGGGTCCCTGCGCCGACGGCCGCCGGGGCTGGTGCCCGTCTCGGGGTCGACTGTGGCGACCTTCCGGATCCGGGTGTGCTCGACGAGCTCGTCGTCCTCGCCGTCGTGGGCGGGGGCGGCGCCGCGGTCGTCCAGCACGTCCATCTGGGTGACCGGGAGCGAGAGCGAGAGCTCCACCTGCTGCAGCGCACGGCCGAAGGCCAGCGCGGTGTCGTAGCGGCCGGCGGGGTCCTTCGCCATCGCGATGGACAGCGCCCGGTTGAGCTCCGGGGGCACGTCGGGCCGGTTCAGGGCCGGCAGCGGCTCGCTCGCGATCCGCTGGATGAGGTCGGTGGCGGTGTTGCGCTGCCCGCGCCGTTCGAAGGGCGTCTGCCCGGCCAGCAGCGAGTACACGCTCGCGGCGAGGGAGAACACGTCGCTGCGCACGTCGGCGCGCGGCGGGTCGGCGAAGAACTCGGGCGGCGACCAGGGGATCGACATGCCCTGGGAGTCCTCGACGTCGTCCCCCTGCCCGGCGGCGATGGAGATGCCGAAGTCGGTGAGGGCGGGCCGGTTGTAGTCGGTGACCAGTATGTTCGCGGGTTTGATGTCGCGGTGGAGGATCCCGGCGCGGTGCGCGGTCTCCACGGCGCCGGCGATCTGCACGCCCACGCGCAGCGCCTCGGCGACGGTGATCCGCTCCTTGCGGAAGCGCACGCCGTAGTTCGGGCGCGAGCAGTACTCCATCACGATGTAGGGGCGGTGGTCCCCGGAGACCTCGGCCTGGTGGATCGTGACGATCGAGGGGTGGGTCGACATCTGGGCCATGACGTTGGCCTCGGAGTCGAACTGATGGCGCACGGAGTCGTCGAGCACCGTGGACAGCAGCACCTTGATCGCGACGCGGCGCTGCGGCCGTGCCTGGCGGTACAGGAACACGTCCGCGAACCCGCCCGAGCCGAGCAGCTTCTCGTACTCGTAGCCGGCCAGGCGCGGCGGTGCCGAGGGCGGTCTCGAGCTCATGGCTTCTCCCCGTACGTCAGGTGGACTTCATCCCCCAGGTCCAGCAGGTCTCCGTCGTGGAGCACCACGCCCTCGCGGGGGCGCAGCCGCAGCGGCTCGTAGCCCTCGCGGTGCAGCGTGGTGCCGTTGGTGGTGCCGAGGTCGAGCGCGACCACGTGCCATCCCTCGAGCCTCAGCTCGAGGTGCGAGCGGGAGATGTCCTGCTGCGGGCTCGGCACCGTGATCAGCTGCGGCACATCGCTGCCGCTGACGCGGGACGCCCGGGGGCGCCTGCCGATGACGGCGGTGCGGTCGAGCACGAACCCCTCCCCCGTGCTCACCGCGACGGCGCCCAGCGGAGGGCGTGCGACGGTGCGGGTGGGCCCGCTGAGCGGCGCGGCGCAGAGCCGGCACGCCGACCTCTCCGGCGAGTTCGCATGGCCGTTCGCGCAGACCAGCCCCGGCAGCGCCACGGCGGCGCCGCCCATCACTGTGCGCCACCAAAGAGCCTGGTGATACCTGGTTTCCCTCGCGTTCCCGCTGCCACAGC